>JALAGW010000080.1 GCA_022712235.1 Brevundimonas sp.
ACTGACCTGGGTAGAACTTGTCTTCGACCCGGGCCGCACGGAGCGCTGGATTCGCTTCGGTCAGGCGGTTGACCAGCGCATCGTCTCGCGCCGGAACCGTTTCGTCGCCTTCCGCCCCGGCGCCGTCTTCGCCTATGTCCGCTGGGCCGCCAACGCCTATGGCACGGTCGTGTCGCGCCTCGATATCCTCCAGGCGGCCGATCCGACCCGCAACCGGATCGCCATCCCCGGCGTGGTTCCAGGCGCCGTCAGCCTGCTTCGGTTGAACGGCTGGCCGCGCGTTCGCCGCGCCCTCGATCTGATTGACGCCGTCGAGGCCGGCGGCTTTGAACCGGGCGAGGTCGCGCCCGACTACTGGCGTCATGTCCACGCCCGGTTGGCGGTCAGCCTGCCGCCCCTGGCCTATACCGCCGAGCGCCACCGGGCCTTTCGTCTGCGCCAGCAGGTCTCGTCATGAAGCGACTGGTCTTGCTGGGATGGGCCGGGCTGGCGCTCGCCGCCCTCGCGATCAGCCCGTTCACAGCCCCCGCGCCGCGCCTGATCTGGAACGCCTCCGGTAGCCTTCCGATCGGCCTCTACCGGCTCGAACCGACGCGCGCCGCCGCCGCAGGCGACCTTGTCGCCTATCGACCTAGGCCGGAATGGTCGCGAGCCTTCGCCGCGCGCGGCTATCTGCCGGACGGCGTCCCGCTCCTGAAGCCGATCGCGGCGGCCGCGCCTTCCGTGGTCTGTCGCGAGGGGCTTCGGATCACCATTGACGGCGCTACGGTCGCCATGGCGCTGGAAAAGGACCGCGCCGGGCGACCGCTGCCGCGCTGGAAGGGCTGCATCGCCCTGGGTCCGCAGGCCGTCTTCCTGCTCGCCCCCGACGTCCCGGACGCGTTGGACAGCCGCTATTTTGGCCCGGTCGATCACAGGGATCTGCTGGGTCGCATCGTGCCGATCCGGATCCGGGAGGATCGCCGATGAGCGTCCGGTCCGTCTCCGGAAGGCGCGCGAGGCGGGCGATGTCGCTAGCTATGGCGCTCTCTGCGACCAGCTTTCCATTCGTCTCGGTCGCGCTTCCGGCGGCACTCGAACCGCGCGAGCAAGCCCCTGCCAGACGCGTGATCGATGACCTGATCACGGAGGCGGCGCGTCGTTTCGGCCTGCCGCCACACTGGATCCGGGCGGTCATGAAGCAGGAGAGCGGCTTTAACCCTCGTGCTACATCGCGCGCGGGCGCCATGGGGCTGATGCAGGTCATGCCCGGCACCTATGCGGAGCTGCGGCGACGGCACGGCCTCGGTCCGGACGCCTACGACCCTCGCGACAATATCCTGGCCGGCGCCGCCTATCTGCGCGAACTGCACGACCGGTTCGGCCTGGAGGGCATGTTGCCGGCCTATAATGCGGGGCCGCGACGCTACCTGCAGCATAGAGATGAAGGGCGGCCCCTGCCTCTGGAGACCCGCGACTATGTCGCCCGGATCGGGCTTCGGGGCGGGACGGCGGTGTCGCCCGAAGACGTTCGGATCGCGGCGGTCGCGCCGGTTGATCCGAACCAGGCGCCGCTCTTCCCGGACATGCAGCACCCCTCCGATCCGGCGTCTTCCGAACTGTTCGCGTCGCTGACCCCAGCGGCGGTCTCAGGTTCGGCTGCCCCCCAATGAGCGCTCCCATGGAAGAGCGGGGAAGAAGGCAAGATAAAAGCCACAAGGTGCGGCGGGGGTGGGGTGACGAGTCCTCGTCGTATTTCAACCTGATAGGTCAAGGCGTGTGCAACGCGCGCACCTTGCCTTGGCGGTCATGTCTTTGAAACGGCGTAGCAAACCGCGCCTTTTCTGTACGTCGTGGCTATCTGAGTGGGCCGGACCGCTCTCGGGCGGTCAAGGGCGGCTGCGCCGTCGCGGGGCGATGAGCGCGTGCCGCGCTCACCCCTGACAGTCCTTTCGCGGCCCTGCTTTAGTCCGCCATAGCGACGTTGGTGAAGGTCAGGCCTTCAGTCGAATGCCTGGGCCGCCAGCCCCGTCGGCATGCAGAAAGATGATGCCTGAATCTTCAAGCGTGCTTTGAAGGCGATCGAGCGTGGTCGTCTGCATTCCGCCCCGGTTGGCCTCGAAACGGTGTATTGTGGATTCTGCAACGCTCGAGCGCTCAGCGAGCACCCGAACGCTGATGCCAAGGCCTGCACGTGCCATACGGATTTGAGCGGGCGTGATCATTTTTAGCGAAAATCTCCGACTAGTTGTAGAATTCTGTTGACTCGGTCGGTGAATTCCGCTGAACTCTAATCGAAATACTCCGAAACTCCACCGCTCAGTGCTGACTGGGCGACCGAGCGTTTGCGCGGGAGGTTCCGCTTGCCTGACTTTCAGAGAGTATCTTGGCATCAACAATGGCTGGCGCTCAATGACGAGTATGCCCGGCAGCTAGACACTTGGGCGGTGGCCTTGGCGCGCCTTGAGCGGCAGCCAGGTTGGTTTGCCAAGTCAGACGCAGACCGCGACGAGGCGGAGCAGGCCAGCGGACTTACTGACCTCAGCATTCGTTTGCGGCTGATAGACCGCCGCCTGCGCCGCTGGTTGCGCTTCCTGCCCATGACACCGGCTCTCGATGTCGAAGGCGTCGTTGCGAATCTCCAAGTCGCCGAACGCCTCCTGGCGCAAGAGGAAAACCCCATCGTGCATGGACTGATCGTCCGCGCTGCCCGCGATCTCTCACGTTTGAAGCATACGACGTGACCCGCCTTCGTCGGGACCCTGATCGACGTTTGGCCCAGGCGCTTGCGGGGAACGCCCGGTCTTTCAGGGAAATCGCGCAAGCTGGAAACTCGGAGATTGACGGGTCTCGCGCCTACTTTCTGGCCATCGCCGTTGAACTGGCCCTGAAGGCCTATCTCCTCCAGCGCGGGATTACGGACGACTGGAACCGCATTCACCTGCGGCATGATCTGAATAAGGCGCTGAGATGCGCTCGTATGGCAGGCCTGCGCCATCTACCGGACGAACTTCCTCAACTGATCGCCGCCCTCAGCCCGCTCTATGCCTCAGGGGCGTTGTCCTTTGGGCAGGGCAAGCCCGTGCTCCTGATGATGCCAGAAGCCGCCGATGAGGTTGTCGGCGGCCTTCTATCGGCTGTTGCAACCGCCATGGATGACAACGGGCAGGCAGACACATGAACTCCCAGCAGGCTTCGTCTCGACGCTCTTTAAGCCACTCGGCTGACGCCGATCAGAAGCGCGCTCTAGCCAAGGCGATCCTGCAACTCCCGGCCGATCTGCGGGACGTGTTCCTGCTGCACCGGATGGCGGGGCTGTCCTTTGAAGAGATCGGCCAACAGCTCGGCATCAAGCGCGCCGTGGTTCAGGCCTACCTGGCGGAAGCCTTGGCGCGGATAGTTCGCGCGGCGCCCCCTGATGATGTCTGACATTGGGCTGGGCTAAGCTTTCCTTGCGGACAGCCTGCCCGCCAAATCACCGATGTCACTAAATGGCAAAGGACGTTTTCTGACTCATAGCAGATCTTCGGGCGGTCAGAATCTTGCTGCGCTCGGCCGCCGGGAAACCTGCCAAGCCCGCCCGAGGCGTTTCGGGTTGATATCGGGGCCGATGACCATCCAGTTCGGTTGAACCGCAAATCTGGCGGGGTTGGAGACTCGGTTTAGAGCTGGAGAGTTCTTCGAACAGCGTCCAAACAAGCTCCATGTCTTCAATCTTCGGATTCCCGGAATTCCTGACCGCTCTGGCGCTACTGATGCTGGTCTATGGCGTCAGTGATCCCCGCTATCGATTCAGGATTCACGCGGCGCCGCTGCCGCTGCCGCAGATCACTTTCTGGTCCATACTTGTCATCGGCGGCGGCTCGCTGCTGATTGATGTCTGGTACGCCGAGGGGTGGCCCACCGCACCCGGCCTAGTCGGGCGTGCAGGGCTTCAGGCGGTTCTGGCGCTGGCCTTCCTCGGGATGACCATTCTCTGGGTCGCGACGGCCTATGTAGCTCCGCCTCGTTTCGGTCCGCGCAACGCAAAGCACTTCTATGATGCGGTCCTCTGGCGGATCATGAAAGGCGACGAACGCGACATGGCCGTGGCAGCAGCCGAGCTAGCCGCCTCGATGAAGCAGATCGTTCGGCACTGTCCGCCAGTCTCTCACCGTGGAGAGACACTCCAGCCGCCAACCGACGTGCAACTTCACGCCCACCGGCTTCTGCTCCTGATCGGCAATCGCCGTTTCTGCAAACAGGTGGTGCGGAGTTCACCCGAGACGGCGATCAATCTGTTTTATGGGATGTCAGACTCGGGAAAACGAAGACTGCCGGTTCGACCATTCGTTCAGAGCCTGATGGTCGAGGCCCTCAAGCATGAAGACTCCATGCTGTACGATGAGGCCGATGAGTTCGGCTCGGATCTCGTGGGCGTTGCTAAGCCCTTTAGCAGAGCCCTCTTCGGCGACTATCAGCTCGTAGAGACACTCCAGAGCCTTATGGCGTCCCCGACGGATCTCGGCTCGAGCAAACTCGACATGACGGCGGCCCAATACGAAGCCTATGGGTCCGCCAGCCTCATCTTCGTGGAGGCCTTCCTCAAAGAGCCCAACAAGCCGGAACACTCATACGCGCTTGCCAGTGTGTTCGACACCATGAGGTGGGCGAGTACGGGGGCCTATCGCCTCAGCGACATCATCGAGCACCCATGGGAACAGGAGCCTGCACGCCGCATCCGCGTCGCCGTGCGTTTCATCGATCGAGTGATGAAGCTGCTCGAAAGCGTGAAGCGCCGGCCTGTCGGCCGCGCCAGGCAAGACCACTATGGCATTCCCCGGGACATCTACGACATGGTCGGCCAGCTAATGTTCGAGATCGTCGACGAGGTATCCGCGATTAAGGGGGAGCCGGATCGTACCTGGACGCTCCATCACAACATGGTTTGGGGAGAATTTTTCGGATTTGAGTCCGGCCCGGAATGGAATGCCGCGCGCCGCCGTCTGGTGAGACGGCTTCACGCCCACCTGGCCGAGATGGACAAGTTCGCCAACTTCCTCTCGGCGCGGTTGCTAGG
>JALAGW010000081.1 GCA_022712235.1 Brevundimonas sp.
CTCGTCCAGCGCGCCCTTCATGGTCTCGACGGTGTAGCCCGCCTCCTCCAGCCGCTCGACGGCGGCGGGGTGGATGTTCTCCAGCAGCAGCATGCGGACGCGGTTGCGCGGATAGGACCAGCGCCCGGCCACGCCCTCGGCGAACAGGACCTCGTCCAGCGAGGCGGCGGTCGCGTCGGCGACCTCGATCACCTTCGGACGGCTGACGACCTCGGTGAAGGCGTAGAAGCGGTCGGCGGCGCCGGCCAGCTTGACCTCGGCGTCGGTCCAGCCGTCGCCGACCATGACCACCGGCCCGGTCAGGTTCAGGGCCTTGATGACCTCGGGCTTGCCGTTGTCGCGCGACAGGGGGTTGGCCTCGTCCACGCCCGTCACCCGCCCCTCGGCGTCATAGATCAGGTCATTGGCCAGGACATGATCGGCGGCGATCCCCAGACGCGCGGCCAGGGGCGCGATCACCTCGCGGAAACCGCCTGACAGGATATAGACCCGCTCGGCATGGCGCTCGAAGAAGTCGAGGTTGCGGCGGATCGAGGCGCTGGCCTCGTCCAGGATGCGGTCCGTCAGCGTCTCGACATGGCTGCGGTTCAGCCCCAACAGCGCCAGACGGCGGCGCAAGGCCGTGCCGAAGTCCACCTGTCCCGACATCGCCTGATCGGTCAGGGCCGCGATCTCGGCCTTTCTCGCGGCGGCGTCAGGGGCGTCGGACAGGGCGATGTCAGCGAGCGCCTCAAGCGTCTCGATGCGCACCAGGGTGGAATCGAAGTCGAAGATGAAGACGGGCGAAGTCATGCGCCGCACCTAGCCCACCTTCGCACCTGCAGCAATAAAAAGGGGGACCAAAGCCCCCCTTTCCGCACGATTTTTCCAAAAGCGTCACAGTTTTCCGAAACCGCCCTTGCGTCGGCTTTCCAGCGCGGCGGCCCCGATGGCCGCGGCGATGGTGGCCACGGCCAGAAGCGCGCCGCCCTCCTTGGCGTGGTCGCGAGCGAAGTCGCCGGCGTCCTCGGCATAGCGACGCGCCTGCCTGGCGTAGCGTTTCATCGGCTTGCGCGCCTTCTTGCGCGAACCGGACAGCCAGTGCTCGGCCCGCGCCCTCGCGTCATGGCCGAAGCGCCCCGCCCGCTCGCCGGCGTAGTCGCCCAGGTCGGCGGCGCGATGGCCAAGGTCTTCAGCGCCGTGACGCACGCCGCGCGCGATGTCGTCGAAGCGATGGCGCAAGGCCTCGGCGTCGAACCAGCCGCGCGGATCGACCCGCTCCCGCAGTCGCTCATAGCGGGTCGGGCCTGTCCGCTGGTTCAGCAGCAGGGCGGCGATGCCCACGCCTGCCAAAACGGCGACCACGCCCGCCGTGAGGCCAGGGTGTTTGCGGACCTCGTCCACGGCGTTGAACTGTCGAACCATGGGCGCTCATACCTCATATTGTTTAACGGTCGTCAGGACAGGAGCGAACCGGGCCGAAAGAGGTTCCGCCGTAAACGGCCAAGCTGCAAGCGGAACCTCCCTGTCGCAAGGCGGGACCCGACTGTAAAATAAAGGCGTCGGCCTTCGACTTTAGTCGGTTGGCGCCGAGGCCCTAAAGGGTTCAGAAATGCCGAAAGGTCGCACCCAGTCGACCCGGAGGACCGTTTCGCCATGGGCAAGCTCAAGACCGCGCTAATTTTTGGCGCCATAGCCATACTGGGGGCCATCGCCCTCGCCGTCATCGCCCTGCATCAGGGCGAGAGCATCAGCGCCGTCTGGATCGTGGTGGCGGCGCTCTGCGTCTACGCCATCGCCTACCGTTTCTACGCCCGTTATCTGGCCGGAAAGGTCATGGGGCTGAACGCGAAACGACCCACGCCGGCGGTGCGCCATAACGACGGGCTGGACTATGTGCCCACGCCGCGCAACGTCCTGTTCGGCCACCATTTCGCGGCCATCGCGGGCGCGGGGCCTCTGGTCGGGCCGGTGCTGGCCGCGCAGATGGGCTATCTGCCCGGCGTGCTTTGGATTCTGGTCGGCGCGGTTCTGGCCGGGGCGGTGCAGGACATGATGGTCCTGTTCATGTCCACCCGCCGCGACGGTCGTTCGCTGGGCGACATGGTCCGCACCGAGATGGGACCCATCCCCGGCATCATCGCCCAGGTCGGCGTGCTGATGATCATGGTCATCATCCTGGCGGTTCTGGCCCTGGTGGTGGTCAAGGCGCTGGCTGAAAGCCCGTGGGGCGCCTTCACGGTCGCGGCCACCATTCCCATCGCCATCTTCATGGGCCTCTATACCCGCTATCTGCGGCCCGGCCGCGTGGGCGAGGTCTCGGTCATCGGCGTGGTCCTGCTGATCCTGGCCATCATCGGCGGCGGTCACATCGCGGCTGACCCGTTCTGGGGCCCGGCCTTCACGCTGTCGGGCACGACCCTGGCCCTGGCCATGATGGCCTATGGCTTCATCGCCTCGGGCATTCCGGTCTGGCTGCTGCTGGCGCCGCGCGACTACCTGTCCACCTTCCTGAAGATCGGCGCCATCCTGGCCCTGGCCGTCGGCATCCTGATCGTGCGCCCGCACGTGCAGATGCCCGCCATCACCCCCTTCATCGACGGCACCGGCCCGGTCTTCTCCGGCGCCCTCTTCCCCTTCCTGTTCATCACCATCGCCTGCGGCGCCGTCTCGGGCTTCCACGCCCTGATCTCCTCGGGCACCACGCCCAAGCTGCTGGAGAACGAGAACCAGATCCCGCTGATCGGTTATGGCGCCATGCTGTGCGAAAGCTTCGTGGCCATCATGGCCCTGATCGCCGCCACGGTGCTGGACCCGGCCGTCTATTTCGCCATGAACAGCCCGGTCAGCGTGATCGGCGACAACGCCGCCTCCGCCGCCGCCGCCGTGGCCCAGTGGGGCTTCCACATCACCCCCGGCGAGCTGGAGCAACTGGCCCGCGACGTGGGCGAGCACTCCATCCTGTCGCGCGCGGGCGGTGCGCCGACGTTGGCCGTCGGCATGGCCCACATCCTGTCGGGCATCATCGGCGGCAAGGCCATGATGGCCTTCTGGTACCACTTCGCCATCCTGTTCGAGGCCCTGTTCATCCTGACCACGGTCGACGCCGGCACCCGCGTCTGCCGCTTCATGATCCAGGACCTGCTGGGCGTCGCCATGCCGAAAATGCGCGAGACCAGGTCCTGGACCGCCAACGTCGTGGCCACGGCCCTGACCGTCGGCCTGTGGGGCTACTTCCTCTACACCGGCGTGGTCGATCCTCTGGGCGGCATCAACAGCCTGTGGCCGCTGTTCGGCATCGCCAACCAGATGCTGGCCGCCGTCGCCCTGATCCTGGGCACAGTGGTCCTGTTCAAGATGAAGCGCGAGCGGTTCGCCTGGGCCACGGCGGTTCCGGCGGTCTGGCTGCTGATCTGCACCCTGACGGCGGGCTTCCAGAAGCTGCTGCACCCCGACGTCAAGATCGGCTTCCTGGCCCACGCCCGTAAGTATCAGGACGCCCTGACCGCCGGCGACATCCTGGCCCCGGCCAAGACGGCAGGCGACATGCACCGCATCATCATCAACGACTACGTCAACTCGGCCCTGACCGCGGGCTTCCTGTTCGTGGTCCTGACCATGGTGGTCTATGGCGTCCGCGCCTGCCTCAAGGCCCGTCAGAACAGCCAGCCCACCGTGGTCGAGCAGCCCGCCGCCCACGAGCTGACGCTGGAGGACGAAGCCATGGATACGGCCCGTGCCTAGGCCCTCGCCCGCATTCTCGGAACCGGCTGGCGGCGCGGACCTGCTCTGCGTCTGCCGGGATGCGCTGGTGCGGTGGGGCAAGGACGCCCGCCGCACCGCCAGCCTCATGGTCGGCCAGCCCGACTATGAGGTCGATGTCGCTCATGACGAGGCGACCCACCCGGATCAACCGCCGCTGGACCTTACCGCCTTCTTCCGCCTGCACGAAGCGCGCCGCTTCGGGGCCGGCGGCGCCTTCCGCTGCTGCGGAGACCTTACCGC
>JALAGW010000082.1 GCA_022712235.1 Brevundimonas sp.
ATGCTGGAGGAGACGAAGGGGAAGTCTGCCGACCGCGAGCGCCTCTTTGTGGAACTGGTTCATGAGCTGAAGGCGCACGCCGCGGCAGAGGAACAGGCGCTCTGGTCCACTGTGCTGAGAAACCCGGACACCACGGACTTCGCCCGCCACGCCATCGCCGAACACAAGGAGATCGATGATCTCCTCGCGGATCTGGCCGCGCGGGACATGGCGTCTCCCGGATGGATCCGCCGTTTCGCCGCCCTGCGAGAAGAATACCTCCATCACATCCGCGAGGAGGAGCAGGAGCAGTTTGTCGCCGCTGAAGAGGTGTTGAGCCTCGCGGACCGCCGCTTCATGCGGACGGTCTTCAACCGGCGCAAGCAGGAAGAAAAGGCGGCCGCCGAGGTCGAAAAGAAGATCCGCCTCAAGGCCTGAGATGGGTAGTCCGGGGGGCTCCGCCGCGTGACATTGCAACAAGGACTGGCGTTCGGCCTCATTGCGCTGACGATCGGCGCCTTCATCTGGGGCCGGTTTCGCTATGACCTCGTGGCGGCGGTCGCCCTCGTGGCCGGCCTCATCCTGGGGGTGGTTCCGGCGGAGGCCGCCTTTGACGGGTTCAAGAACGACGTCACGGTCATCATCGCCTGCGCCCTGATCGTCTCGGCGGCTTTCGCGCGCTCGGGGATTGTCGAATCCGCGATGCGCCGCCTTCTGCCTCTGTTGAAGACCGAACGCAGTCAGGTTCCGGTGCTCACCGGCGTGGTCACCCTCCTGTCCATGGCCACCAAGAATGTCGGGGCGCTGGCGATCATGATGCCCGTGGCCCTGCAGGTGGCCCGGCGCACGGGATCCTCGCCCTCGCGATTGCTGATGCCCATGGCCTTCGGGGCCATGGCGGGAGGGATGGTGACCCTGGTGGGGACGGCCCCCAATATCATCGTCGCCCAGGTCCGGCAGGAGGTCGTGGGCCAGCCGTTCGGCATGTATGATTTTGCGCCTGTCGGCCTTGGGCTCACGGCCGTCGCCCTGGCCTTTCTCGCCTTCGGCTATCGTCTCCTGCCCAGGGACCGCCAGAGCGCCGCCGTGATGAACGCGGCCCTGGACGAAAACGCCTACGCCACCGAGGTGAGCGCCCCGGACGACTGGGCGCCCGTATCCATGACTGTGTCGGCCCTCACGCGATGCGGGGAGGGGGAGGTGCGGATCATGGCCCTTATCCGCAACGGCCGGCGCCGACCGAACCCGCGTGGAAACGTGGTCGTGAAGGCCGGAGACATCCTGCTTGTAGAGGGCGAACAGCAGGGGCTTGAAGCCTTCCTGGGAAGGGCGCGTCTGAAGCTGGTCCGGGAGAACCGGCCGATCGCCATCCATAGCGCCGCCGAGGAGGTTGCGGTCATCGAGGCCGTCATTGGCCGCAACTCGCCGTTACAGGGCCAGTCGGTCCGGCAGTCCGACCTCTACGGGCAACATGGCGTCACCCTCCTTGGCGTGTCGCGCAGCGGTTACGAACTGACCCAGCATCTTCGGACCGCCAGGCTGGAAACGGGCGACATCCTGCTTCTGCAGGGCGCCGAGCAGAGCCTGCCGACCGCGCTCAAGGCCCTTGATCTCCTGCCTCTGGCCGAGCGCGAGGTGCGGCTGGGCAGCCGGCGCAAACGCTTCCTGCCCGCCGTCGTCCTGGCCATCGCCATGGTCCTCGTGGGTTTCGGCCTCGTGCCGGTCGCCGTGGCCTTTTTCGGCGCGGCGGTGATCATCGTGGCCATGGGCGGGTTGAAGATGCGGGAGGCCTACGCCGCCCTGGACGGACCTCTGCTGGTCCTCATCGCCGCCCTGATCCCCGTCTCGGATGCGATCCAGCAGACCGGCGGGTCCGAGTTGATCGCGGGTCTGCTGCGAAATGTCTTCGGGAGCCTGCCCGGGGTGCTGGCGATCGGCGGGGTCATGCTGGCCTCCATGGCGGTGACGCCCTTCCTGAACAACGCCGCCACCGTCCTGATCGTCGCCCCGATCGGCGCCACCCTGGCCGCGCAACTCGGGTTCAGTCCCGATCCCTTCCTGATGGCGGTGGCGGTTGGCGCAGCCTGCGACTTCCTCACGCCCATCGGCCACCAGTGCAACACCCTGGTGATGGGACCGGGCGGATACCGGTTTTCCGACTATCCGCGCCTGGGCGCGCCGCTCAGCCTGCTGGTGCTCATGGCGGGGCCGCCGCTGATTCTCCTGTTCTGGCCGCTATAGGCAGGACCGCGGAACCCCGGTCGGGAACGGCTCGTTTCCGACGCCATGAGCTTCAAACGCGCTGTTCCCTTCTTCCTCGTCGCCGGATCGGTTCTCGCCCTTTGCGCCTGCGCATCGCTCGAGCGGGGACCAGTCGGAAATCTCGCGGTCCCTCAGCCGGCGAAGCCCGTCGACCTGACCCGCTACGCCGGGCGCTGGTACGAGATCGGTCGCTATGAGAACGGCTTTGAACGCGGGTGCGAGGCGGTAACGGCCGACTATGAGGTGCGCGACGACGGTCTCGTCGGGGTGCTGAACACCTGCCGGGAAGGCGGCGTGAGCGGGCCGATCAAGTCGTCCGCAGGCAAGGCCAGGGTGATCGCCGCCAGCCAGGGGGCGAAGCTGAAGGTCTCCTTCTTCGGTCCCTTCTATCTGGGCGACTACTGGGTTCTGGATCACGCCGACGACTATTCCTGGTCCATCGTGGGAGAGCCGTCGGGGCGCTATCTGTGGCAGCTGAGCCGTGTCGCCGAGCCCTCGGCAGAGGTGCGCAGCCTGATCGCCGAGCGGACCCGCGCCCTGGGCTATGATCTGTCCATGATCCGGCCCACCCGGCACTAGGGCGCAGGTCCTCGCCCTGGGCGTCCGGGAAGCGGTCAGCCGGGCAGGGACCTCTGATCGGGTCGCATCTTCTCAAAGGCGACGGCCGCGACGCGCCGCGCCAGGAGGTAGCCTGTGGGAGGACGGCGAAAAAGCCCGGAGAAGGCGGGGTCGCGCAGGTTGAGCCCCCCGGCATAGGCGCCGAAGGCCGGCAGGATGAGGCGGCTGCCGTCCGATGCGAAGCAGGGGCGGCGAACAGAGCCTGCGGCGCCCTTTACGCGTGCGCAGGGATGAAGATGTCCCGCGACCTCGCCCACCACGGGGCCGGGGGTGGGCTCGTGGCGAAGCGAAAGGCCAGCGACCTCGACCAGGTCTGCTGTTTCGCCGCCCAGATCGCCTGCGCCTTCGGGGTCGTGATTGCCGACGACCCAGATCAGCCTGACCCTTTCCGCCAGGGCCCTGAGGCGAGCGCGCTCTTCCTCGCCGATACGCGTCGGCGCTCCACGGTCATGGAAGGTGTCGCCGAGCAGGACGACGGTTCGGGGGGCGAGGATCGCGACCTCAAGCTCCAGGCGGTTGAGGGTTTCGCGCGTGTCATAGGGGGGCAGGAGCTGTCCGCGGGCGGCGTAGGCGGATCCCTTTTCGAGGTGCAGGTCGGCGACCACCAGGGTGCGCTCCGCCGGTAACCAGAGCGCGCCGGACACGCGAAACACCACGCCGGTCCCGGCCAGGCGCGTTGCAAAGGCGCCGTCGTCGGCCAGGCTTGAGGCGTTCAAGACATGGCCTCATCAATCAGGGCGGCGTCCTCCAGCATCATGTCCGCGGCGGTGGTCCCAGGCGCTCGCTCCTTGCCGATCTCCATCAGCAGGGGCACGGCGAAGGGCGAAACATGCGCAAGTCGCTCGACCCCGATCCGGCCCGAGATGCGCGTGAGAAACTCTCCCAGGCGCGCCAGGTCGAGAAGTCCGCGCGCCGCATCCTCGCGCGCGCAGGACAGGAGCAGGTGGTCCGGATCATGTCGGCGCAGGGTGTCGTAGATCAGGTCGGCGGAGAAGGTCACCTGCCGTCCGTTCTTCTCGTGGCCGGGCATGCGGCGCTCGATCAGGCCGCTGATCAGCGCACATTCCTTGAAGGCGCGTCTCACCATGAAACTCTCGTCCAGCCAGGCTTCAAGATCGTCCCCCAGCATGTCCTGCTGGAACAGGGCGTCGAAATCGAGGCTGTCCATGGGCCGCAAGGACCAGACGCACAGCGCATAGTCGTTGGCGAGGTAGCCGATCGGCCCGACACCGGCCCGGTCCAGCCGGCGGGTGATCAGCATGGCCAGGGTGGCGTGGGCCAGTCGGCCCTCGAAAGGATAGCAGACCATGTAGTGCCGTTTGCCGCGCCTGAAGGTCTCGACCAGGAGATCCTCTTCCCCGGGGATGCTTGAATGCGATTGCTGGGCGAACAGCCATTCGCAGACGTCGGGCGGCAGCCGCGACCATGAGGCCTGGTCGCTGATCATCCGCCGGACGCGCCTGGCCAGGAAGGTGGAAAGCGCAAATCTTGAGCCGCCCCAGCTGGGAACCTTGGGCTGTTTGTCGTTCGAGCGGGTGACGATCGCATCCGTCGCCCGAACCCCCTCGAAACGCCAAATCTCGCCGGCGAAGAGGAAGCTGTCGCCCGGGGTCAGCTGTTCGAAATACCACTCCTCGGCCTGGCCGATCTTGCGCCCGGCGCCGCGTCGGCCCGCAAGCCGGATGTTGAGCGTCTGGGCAGTGACGATGACGCCGACATTCATCCGGTGGCGTCGCGCCGTCTCCTCATTGAGGACGCGCCAGCGGCCGTCGGGACCGCGTATGATCCTGCGGAAGCGATCATAGTTTCTGAGCGCATAGCCCCCGGTCGAGACGAAATCGACGACCTGCTCGAAGGCCTCCCAGGAGAGGCCTGCATAGGGCGCCGCCCGCCGCACCTCCTCATAGAGGTCCACTAGGTCGAAAGACTCCGAACAGGCGCAGCCCATGACGTGCTGCGCGAGGACGTCTCTCGCCCCGATTCTGGGCGGATCCCCGTCGAGGGCGTTTTCAGCCACCGCCTCCGCCGCCGCCTGGCACTCCAGCATCTCGAACCGGCTGGCGGGAACCAGAATCGCACGGGAGGCCTCGTCCAGCCTGTGGTTGGCGCGTCCGATCCTTTGCACCAGCCGCGAGGCGCCCTTGGGCGCCGCAAGCTGGATGACCAGATCGACTGCGCCCCAGTCGATGCCCAGATCCAGCGTCGAGGTGCAGACCACGGCTCTCAGTTCGTGGCGCGACATCGCCGCCTCGACCTTGCGGCGTTGCTCGGCTGAAAGGCTGCCGTGATGAAGGGCGATCGGCAGGTTGTCGTCATTCAGCCGCCATAGCTCCTGGAAGGCGAACTCCGCCTGCCAGCGGGTGTTGACGAAGACCAGGGTGGTGCGCGCCGTCTTGATGGTCTCATAGACCTCCGCCATGGCGTGCTGGGCGGTGTGACCGGCCCAGGGGACCCGGTTTTGCGACAGCAGAACCTCGAGCCGGGGCGGCGCGCCGGCCTGGCCAAGGACGATGTCGTCGCCTCGGTCCGACAGCCAGCGTCTGACGCGGGCCGGGTCGTCCACGGTCGCCGACAGACCGACGCAGCGGACGTCGGGCGCAAACGTCCTCAGCCGTGCCAGCCCCAATGACAGCAGGTCCCCTCGCTTGGATCCGTGGATGGCGTGGATTTCGTCGATGATCACGCACTCCAGATCCTGGAAATAGTCGCGCGCGCCCTTCCAGGCGCAGAACAGGGCCAGCTGTTCAGGCGTGGTCAGCAGAATGTCCGGGGGGGATGTCCTCTGACGCTGGCGCCGGGCCTGGCCGGTGTCGCCCGTGCGCGACTCCACGAGGATGGGGAGATCCATGTCCCGGACCGGCGTCAGCAGGTTTCGTTCGACATCGACCGCCAAGGCCTTGAGGGGGGAGATGTAGAGGGTGTGAAGGATCTTGCGGCCCTTGCGCGGGCCGCGTTCGGCGAGTTGCAGGAGGCTGGGCAGGAAGCCGGCGAGGGTCTTGCCGCCGCCTGTCGGCGCCACGAGCAGGACATCGGCGCCGGCTTTCGCCTTGTCGATCATGTCCAGCTGGTGGGGGCGCAAGGTCCAGCCGCGATCCACGAACCAGTCGCGAAACGGCGCTGGAAGTTGGCGTGTCGGATCCGTTGCAGAGGTCCTGATCCGATGAGGCTTGGCCATGGTTTGAGCAACCCTCCACAGGAGCGCGCGTTCCCTGAAGCGGAGGCGCAGGCTGTGCGTGTCGGGGGTTGAATGGCGAGGCTGACGCAGAAGCGCGACCTGAGAAGCGGGCGATCTCTCTGGGCGGACAGCCCTTTTGCGGGGGCGCCGGTTCGCCCTCTGAAGCAGGCCGTTTCGGTCGATGTCGCCGTCGTCGGAGCCGGGATCAGCGGCGCCCTTATGGCGCACGAGCTGTCGCGCGACCACACGCTGGCCGTCCTTGATCGCCGGGCGCCTCTGATGGGATCGACCATCGCCTCGACCGCCCTGTTGCAATGGGAGATCGATCTTCCACTGGAGGCGCTCGCGAAGCGTATAGGCCGGCCGAAGGCGCAGCGGGCCTATCTGCGCTCGCGGCGCGCGGTCGACGACCTGAGAAGGATCATAATCCAGGAGGGTATCCGTTGCGGCTACAGGGATCGCGACGCCCTCTATCTTGCGGGCGACGCCTATGGCCGCCGAGCCCTCGAAAGCGAGGCCGCAGCGAGGGCCGGCATCGGCCTGGAGAGCCGCTACCTGCCGGCGGATCAGGTTCGTGATCGGTTCGGGATCGACCGAACCGGCGCCATCCTCAGCGGCGGATCGGCCAGCGCCGACCCTGCTCAACTGACCGCGGGACTTCTGCGGCGCGCCCAGGCCCGGGGCGCGAGCCTCTTCTCGCCGGTCGAGGTGATCGAAGCCGTGTCGGATCCGGATGGGGTGACCTTGCTGACCAGCACCGGTTTCGCTGTACGGGCTTCAGCGGTGGTCTTCTGTTGCGGTTACGAACGTCCCAAGGGCGTGACTGCGCCGGACACCAGGGTGGTCTCGACCTGGGCGCTTGCGTCAACGCCGGGCTTTTGCGGTCCAGCCTGGCTGCGTGACACCCTCGTCTGGGAAGGATCAGACCCCTACCTCTACATGCGCACGAGCAACGACGGGCGATTGATCGTCGGCGGCGAGGATGAGGATTCTCCCACCGCCCATGCCAGCGGAGCTCTTCTGGAACGCAAGATAGCGCGCATACTGGCCAAGCTGAGGGGCCTGCTTCCCGAGGTCGCGCTGGAGGTCGACTACGCCTGGGCCGGGGCCTTCGGAGAGAGCGCCAGCGGCCTGCCCCATATCGCGCCCGTACCGGGAATGGCCCACGCCTGGAGCGTCATGGGCTTCGGGGGCAACGGCATCACCTCCTCGGTGATCGCCAGCCAGGTCGTTGCGGCCTGGGTGAGGGGTGAGACCGACCCGGACGCGGACCTCTATCTTGCCTGACAGGGAGCCCGCGGGGGACCGCGGCGTTAGGCTGACTCACTGCGGCCGACCGGTCGAGTTCGGGACTGACCTATGATCTCCATGGCCGATGTGGTCGGCGTCGCCGCCGCCCTGTGCTCTGTCAGCAGTTTCGCGCCCCAGATCTACAAGATCTGGAAGGAGCGCGACGCCTCCAGCGTCTCGCTCAAGACCTACGCCCTGACCGTGAGCTGCTTCATTCTATGGGTATGCTACGGCCTGCTGACCGAGGCATGGCCCGTGACCCTCGCCAACGGCTGCGCCCTTGTCATGGCCAGCGGCGTCCTGATCATGAAATGGCGCTTTGAACGGAAGGGCTAGGGAGGGCCAACTGCGCTGGATCAATCAAGGTCGCGCGGCGGCTCGCCGCCTTCTGTCCGGTATCGGACTCTTCGGTTCTTAAGCGCCATGCCGCTACTGCGGTCGGTCGGGTCGAGCCGGCGCAGCCCCTCAGGAACCCGGGTTTCGGGGGCGGGTTGAAAGAAGGCGTGTCGCCGGCCTTTCGCTCGATCCGGCGATGATCCGACATCAGGGAGATTTCGAAATGCCCGCCAAATCCGCAGCCCAGCAGAAGGCCGCAGGAGCCGCCCTGGCCGCAAAACGGGGCGATGCGCCGAAAAGCAAGCTTCGGGGCGCCTCGAAGTCATGGAGGAAAGCATGACTCGCAAGGAGCTGGAGGAAATGGCTTCGACTCCGCGCAAGGGCAAGCCGGAGCACACGGGCAAGTCGGCGTGACGCCGGGTTCTCTTGTCCTCTTCGCACACCTGGGAGACGCCTGATGACGCAACCGGACAAACCGGCCGAACGCACCGGCCGCGAGGCCGAGAATGAAAATCTGCGCCCGCCGGAACGGGCCGGACAGCCTCCGCGGCCGGCGACTGAACCCAGGGGCTCCAAGGCCTCAGGCCTATCGACCGAAACCCGGACGGATCCGGGCTCGGGCGAGCCCAATCCCCGACACAAGGACAGCCGCTAGCCCAAGTCAGGGGGCGGCCGAGGGCGCGTCCAGCATGGCTTCCAGCGTATGCAGCTCGTCCGCCTCCTTTGCCGGCTTGTCCCAGCGGATGCGGCTGATGCGGGGAAATCTCATGGCCACGCCGGACTTGTGGCGTTTGGACCTTTGCAGGCCCTCGAAGGCGACCTCGAGCACCAGGCCGAACTCGCGCGTCGCCGTGACGGAGCGGACGGGGCCGAAACGCTCGACCGTGTGCTCGCGCACGAACTTGTCGAGCTGTTTCAGCTCTTCGTCGGTGAAGCCGAAATAGGCCTTGCCCACCGGGGTGAGCACGTGGACGCCGTCGGCGTCCTCGGTCCAGACCCCGAAGGTGTAGTCGGAGTAGAAGCTCGAGCGCTTGCCGTGACCGCGCTGGGCGTACATCAGGACGGCGTCGATCAGATGCGGATCGCGCTTCCACTTGAACCAGGGCCCTCTGGGGCGGCCGGCCTCATAGAGGCTGTCGAGCCGTTTCAGCATCAGCCCCTCGGCCGACTGCGGATCGCCCGGCGGCGGTTCGGCGCGACGGGCCGCCAGGTCTTCCCAGGTCCGGAAGGAAACGAGCGGCGACAGGTCGATGCGGTCTGAGCCGATTTCGGCGACGAAGCCTTCCAGGCGCTTGCGGCGCTCGGCGAAGGGCAGGGCGCGCAGGTCTTCGCCATCGGCGGCCAGAAGGTCATAGGCGCGCACGCCCGCCGGGTGGCTGATCATCAGCCTGGCGTCCGCCGTCTTGCGGTTCAGCCTCTGCTGCAGGTCGCCGAAGGAAGCGACCCGACCGTCGCGCAGCACCAGAAGCTCGCCGTCGACGACCCCCTCATAGGCCAGGGCGGCCACGACATCGGGAAAGGCGGCGGACACGTCCTCGCCGGTTCGGCTGTAGAGGCGTTTGACGCCCCCTTCGCTGACCGCCTGGACGCGGATGCCGTCCCACTTCCATTCCGCGGCGTATTCGCCGGGGTCCAGCCTGGGCAGGTCGACGGCTTCGTCGATCGGTTGCGCCAGCATGACCGGGCGAAAGCGGCCGTGCGCCATGGCCGAGGGGCGCTCGGTCCTGCCGTCCAGCCAGGCCAGCAGGTCGGCATAGGGCGGGGTCTGGGGGTGCCAGACCTCCTGTATGTCGGCGACCTCGACTCCGCCGAAGTCCGCCGCCGCCTGCCAGGCCAGTCGCGCCGAGACGCCGACGCGCAAACCCCCGGTCACCAGCTTCAGCAGGGCCCAGCGTCCGTCGGCGTCCAAGGCGTCCAGCCAGCCTTCCAGCAGGCCCTGAACCTCGCCGCGTTTGGCGGCGTTCAGGGTGTCGATCACCTCGGACAGTTCCGGCTCGCGGTTGGCGCCGTGACGGGCCGGCCAGATCAGGGCGACGGTCTCCGCCAGGTCGCCGACATAGTCGTAGGACAGGCGGAAGAGTTCGGGATCGACCCGCCCCTCGACGACCTGACGGATGACGGCCGGCTTGGCGGCGGTGAAGGAGAGGGCGCCCGTCAGGGCGGCCAGGGCCCAGCCCCGGTCGGGATCGGGGGCGTCGGCCAGGTGGTCGCGGATCAGCCGCAGCTTGGCGTTGCGCGAGGCCGTGAAGGACAGCCGGTCGAGCAGGGCGGCGAAGGCGCGCATCAGTCGTCGTCCTCGTCTTCATAGCCGACCAGATGCAGGGCGCGCGCCGTCAGGCCCTGCAGTTCAGCCCAGCGGCGCAGGGCGTCGTCGCGGCCATGGGTGATCCAGGTTTCCTGGGGCGACAGTTCGGTCAGGGTGGCGGTCAACTCGTCCCAGTCGGCGTGGTCGGAGAGGATCAGCGGCAGCTCGACGCCGCGCTGGCGCACCCGCGCCCGCACGCTCATCCAGCCCGAGGCGAAGGCCGTGACAGGATCCGGGAAACGTCGGCTCCAGCGGTCGGCGATGGCGGAGGGCGGAGCGACGATGATGCGCCCGGCGAAGTCGGCCCTTGATCCCGTAGCCGGGGCGAGCGGTCCCAGATCGACGCCGAAATGCTCATACAGCCGGTTCAGCCGTTCCAGGGCGCCGTGGACATAGATGGTCTCGTCATAGCCCGCCTCGCGCAGCAGCCGGATGAGGCGCTGCGCCTTGCCGAGCGCATAGGCGCCGACGAGATGGGCGCGTTCGGGGAACTGCTGGACCGAGCGCAACAGCCGTCCGATCTCCTGGACGTCCGGCGGATGGCGAAAGACCGGCAGGCCGAACGTGGCCTCGGTGATGAAGACGTCGCTCGGCACGGGTTCGAAGGCGGCGCAGGTGGGATCGCGACGGCGCTTGTAGTCGCCGGAGGCGGTGATGGTCAGGCCGCCCTGACGGACGGTCGCCTGGGCTGATCCCAGAACATGTCCGGCCGGAGCCAGGGAGAGCTCGACGCCGCCGACCTTGAGCCGCTCGCCATAGGAGAGGGCCTGGGTGCGCCCGGCGAAGTCCGCGCCATAGCGCTCGCCCATGATGGCCAGGGTCTCGACCGTGGCCAGGACGGCGCCATGTCCCGCGCGAGCGTGATCGGCGTGACCATGGGTGATGACGGCCCGGTCCACCGGGCGCGGCGGGTCGATGTAGAAGTCGCCCCCCGGGCACCACAGGCCGGCGGGGGTGGGCTGGAGGACAGAGGCGAGACCTTGGCCGGGCGTGGGCATGCGCTTACAGGCGTCTCCTGGTGACGGCCGTCGGCTGCGGCGACAAGCGCGCCGAGGACGGCAAGGGAGAACGCGGCGGGCTCGTCAGCGTTGCGAGGGTCGGGTCGGCGGCCGGGTGGAACGTCGCGAGGGACGAGGACATTAGATCGGCATCCCCTGCGCCGCCCCTGGCCGGGACAGGCGCCACAACGAGGAAGACCCATGTCGGATCGCCTCGCCATTCAGGATCCGCGCAACCAGTATCCCCGACCGCCCTTTCCACGTCAGCCTCAGGCTGAACCCGGCCTGGCGGGCCGGATGATCCCTCGGCCCGACCATGGCGAGGACAGCTATGTCGGACATGGCCGTCTGAAAGGACGCCGGGCCCTGATCACGGGCGGGGATTCCGGCATCGGCCGGGCGACCGCCATCGCCTTTGCGCGCGAAGGCGCAGACGTCGCTATCGGCTATCTGCCGTCCGAGGAGGCGGACGCCGCAGAGGTGGTCGCCCTGATCGAGAAGGCCGGGGTGAAGGCCCTGGCCCTGGCCGGAGACGTCAGGGACGAAGCGTGGAATGCGGCCATGGTCGCGCGGGTGGTGGAGGTTTTCGGCGGCCTGGACATCCTGGTCGTCAACGCCGGTCACCAGCAGTTCCGCAAGGCGGTGTCGGAGGTCTCGACCGAGGATTTCGATGCGACGCTGAAGACCAACCTCTATGCGCTTCACTGTCTTTGCAAGGCCGCCGCGCCCCATCTTCCGCCAGGCGCATCCATCATCACCACCGCCTCGATCCAGGCCTATGAGCCCTCGGACATCCTTCTGGACTACGCCACGACCAAGGCGGGGATCGTCGCCTACACCAAGGCCCTGGCCAGGCAGATGATCGAAAAGGGCGTGCGTGTGAACGCCGTTGCGCCGGGGCCCTTCTGGACCGTGCTTCAACCCAGCGGCGGTCAGCCTCAGGAAAAGGTCGAGCAGTTCGGGGCCCACAGCGCCTTCGGCCGGCCGGGGCAGCCGGTGGAGATCGCGCCGGTCTATGTCCTGCTGGCCTCCCAGGAAGCCAGCTTCGTCACCGGCGAGGTCTGGGGCGTGACCGGCGGGGCCGGCATCGGCTGATCCATAGCCCGGCTGGATTCAGGCGGCCTGCCGCGCTTCATCCGGTCGAAGGGTCAGGACCCGGACGCCGTCGCGGGTGACGGCGACGGTGTGTTCGAACTGGGCGGAGAGCTTGCCGTCGGTGGTGACGACGGTCCATCCGTCGTCCAGGGTCTCGACAGTGCGGCGGCCCTGGTTGAGCATGGGCTCGATGGTGAAGACCATGCCTTCGCGCAGCCTCAAGCCGCTTCCGGGCTTGCCGAAATGCAGGACCTGAGGCGCTTCGTGCATTTCGCGGCCAATGCCGTGGCCGCAGAAGTCGCGGACGATGGAATAGCCGTTCTTCGTTGCGTGCCGCTCGATGGCGTGGCCGATGTCGCCCAGCGTGGCGCCGGGACGCACCGCCCGGAGGCCCTTCCACAGGGCCTCATAGGTGGTCTGGACCAGGCGGCGTGCGGGGCGGGCCACTTCGCCGATCAGATAGGTCTTGCTGGAGTCGGCGATGAAGCCGTCCTTCTCCAGGGTGATGTCGAGATTGATGATGTCGCCGTCGCACAGGATTTCGTCCGGTGAAGGGACGCCGTGGCAGACGACCTGGTTGCGCGAGCTGTTGAGCACGAAACCGTAGCCGTACTGGCCCTTGCTGGCCGGGCGGGCCTTCAGGTCATCGACGATGAAGCGCTCGACCAGGGCGTCGATCTGCAGGGTGCTCATGCCCGCCAGTTTCAGGCCGTCCAGATGGGTGAAGACCGAGGCGAGCAGGCGGCCCGCCTCGGCCATGAGTTCGATTTCGGCCGGGGTCTTGGTCATGCGGCGGCCGTCAGGTCCGAGGGAACGAGGCCAGAGGCGTTGATGTCGGCGCCGACGCCGGCGGCCTTCAACTCGCGCGCGGCCAGTTCCTGAAAGGACAGGCCCGGGTTCAACTCGCCCAACATGCCGATCCTGATCCAGAAGGCGGCCTGGGCGTTGATGGACCGGCATGAGGCCTTGCTGGCCCGGCGCAACTGCTCGTGCAGTTCGTCCTCGATGTTGACGATGCCCATGGGCTGATCCTCAATATATGTTTCGTATATGAAGCATATATTTAGGTGTCGGGAAGGGCAAGCGCGCGCGGTGATCCGCCCGCGCGACCCGGGCGCTTCAGACTTCGAAGACGCGGTAGGGCTTGTCGCCGAGGGTGCGCAGGACGGGCAGGGCGACATTATAGACCGGCACCCCGCGCGCGGTGCGGCCTTCCGGGGCGCCGCGGTGGGCATGGCCGTGGACCACCAGCTTGACGTTGTCGTAGCGGTCGACGACCTCGCCGAGACGCGAGGAGCCGAGGAAGGGGTGGATTTCGGGCGGTTCGCCGACCACCGTATCGACGACAGGCGAATAGTGGAGCAGAACCACGCTGCGTTCGGTTCGCAGGGTGCGGATCGAATTCTCGATCAGATTGGCGTCTTCGACGGCCTCCTGGACGAAGTGCTTGATCGAGGCCTCGCCGAACGGGCTGAGCATGTAGCGGCCGAAGCCGCCGACGAAGCCCTTGCCGCCGGCGAACCCCACCCCCTCGATCTCGTAGGACTCTCCGGTCAGCATCTTGACCCCGGCCTCCGACATCAGGCGCGACACCTCCTGGGGCTGTCCGCACTCATGCTCATGATTGCCCAGGACGCCGACCATGGGGATGCGGCAGGCGCGCAGGTCTTCCAGCAGGTTCTCGACCTCCGCGGTCTTGCCGAAATTGACCAGGTCGCCGCACAGGCACAGGACGTCGGCCTCTTCATGGACCTGGTCGAACAGGTCGCGGTAGACGCGGTGCGAGGTCTCGCCGACATGCAGGTCGCCGACGGCGGCGATGCGAAGCTTCTTGCCGGGGCCGGCTTCCATGCCGGGCTGCGGCGTCTGGGCGTCTGACGTCTTGGGGTCCGACGTCTGGGGGTCCGACGTGGGGGCCTCCGCTTTGGCGCGCTCAGTAGACGGGGTCATGGCGTTCCTCCAGGCCCTTGCCCACCACGTCGCCGAAGCCCCATTCGGTGATGTCGGCGATATAGTCGCGAGGGCTGAACAGACGCCCGCGACACACCCTGACGCGCGGCGCAGGCAGGTCGACCTGGGCTTCCAGCCGCTCCAGAAGTTCGGTCATCAGCCAGGCCGGCACGAGGCCGCGCTCGGTGGGATAGGCGAAGCGGAAGTTGAGCAGGTGGGCCATCAGGACCTCCCAGTAGAGGTCCATCTGGTCCAGCATGGACTTCCAGTCGATGGCGTCGGACTGCTTGAGGATGACGTGGTTCACATCGGCCCCGTCATAGCGATAGCGATCCTGGATGAAGACCTTGGACAGGATCAGGGCCGTGGGCGGGGTGATGGTCACCTCGTGGCCGTAGACCGTGATCCGGTCCTCGCCAAACCAGCTGTCCGACACCGCGATGGTCCCGTTCGACATGGCGAAGATGACGTCGAAGAAGTGTTTGTCGTCCTTCCACACCTTGGCGATCCAGCGCTCGTCCTCGACATCCGTCCGATAGCCGCGGGCCTGGAAGTAGGCGAGGATACGCGGGTAGTCGCCGGGTTTGCAGAAGACGTCCAGGTCCTTGGTCGGACGGCGGATGCCGGTATAGGCCGTGACCGCATAGGTGCCTGAAAGCAGGAAGGGCACGCCGGATTCCTTCAGCAACCTCAGGCTTTCCTCGTAGAAGGCCATGGCCTCGGGCGGCGGTTCAAAGGCGGGATCGGCGACCGTGTCGGACATGTGAGCGTGGGTTCCTGAACAGGGCAGGGGAACGGAGCCACGAAGGCTTGGGTTCCGCCGCGCCCCGTTGGGAACGGAGTTGAACAGGTCGCTCAGGGCCCCGCGGCGAACTGGCTTCCCCTGTCGCTGCAAGGGAGCCTCAGCCTGGCGTAGCGTCGGTAGGGCGCGGCCGTCCGATCGAAACGACGCTGCACGGATGGAAGACGTGTGAACCATCTCACGGCCAGGCAGTTAGCCTAAGCTAGGCATTAGGGAGAGGGTGGCATGGGCATCCATGGACTATCGCGCGGATGGGGTCGACCTCTGCATCGTCTGCTGCTGGCGTTTCCGATCGGCCTGTTCACCTTCGCCCTGTTTATGGACATCGCCTATCTGAAGACCGCCGAGATCCAGTGGACGAACTTCTCGGCCTGGCTGATCACCGGGGCCCTGGTGTTCGGCGGGATCGCCGGCGTCTTCTCCATCGCCGATTTCGTTCTTGGCGCTCGTCGCGGATCGCGCCGGGCCCTGATCCATCTGGTCGCGCTCGCCCTGGCCTGGGTGCTGGGACTGTTGAACGCCTTCAAGCACAGTCAGGACGCCTGGAGCTCGGTCGGCGCTTTTGGCCTGACCCTGTCCATTCTTTGCACCCTGCTGGTCCTCGTCGCCGGCTGGATCGCCTATTCCGCGCGGGAGACCCTCTGATGAAAAAGACCCTGCTCGCCGCCGGCGCCGCAACGACCCTCATGTCGCTCGCCCTGGCCTCCTGCGGAAACTCCAGCGATCCGAAGCTGAACCAGACCGGCGCCGCCCCCGACCTGCCCAGGATCAACGAGACCCTGGTGCCGGCCATGAAGATCAGCCCGCCCGCCGGCTGGAACGGCGAGACGCCGACGGTGCCCCAGGGCTTCACCGTCAGCGCCTTCGCGACCGATCTGAAGATTCCGCGTCAGATGCTGATCCTGCCGAACGGAGACGTCCTGATCGCCGAGGGGCGCGGTGGTCATGCGCCGCGCCTGCGTCCCAAGGACGTGATCGCCGGCTTCATCAAGAAGCAGGGCAACACCAAGATCAAAGGGGGGAACCGCATCACCCTGCTGCGTGACGCCGACAATGACGGCGTTCCCGAACTGCGCGCCGTTCTGGTCGAGAATGTGGATGCGCCCTATGGTCTGGCCTATGTGGACGGCTATCTCTACGTCGCCGAACAGGGCGCGCTGACCCGTTTCGCCTTCCAGCCGGGGCAGACCGGCATCGCGACGCCGGGCGAGCGCGTGACGGCCCTGCCGTCCCGCATCAACCATCACTGGACCAAGTCCCTGACAGTCAGTGCGGACGGGAGCAGGTTCTATGTCGGCATCGGCTCCAACTCCAATATCGGGGAAAGGGGGCTGGCTGTGGAGGAGGAGCGGGCGGTGGTCTGGGAAATCGACCGCGCAACCGGGGCGCGTCGCACCATCGCCACCGGCATCCGCAACCCGACCGCCCTGGCGATCGAGCCCACGACCGGTCTTGTCTGGTCGGTGGTCAATGAGCGCGACGAACTGGGCCCGCAGCTGGTGCCCGACTATCTGACCCAGGTGCGTGACGGCGCCTTCTATGGCTGGCCCTACAGCTACTGGGGCCAGAATATCGATCCGCGCGTGAGGCCGCAGAACCCGGACATGGTCGCCAAGGCGGTCAAGCCCGACTACGCCCTGGGGTCTCATGTCGCCGCGCTCGGCCTGGATTTCGCGCGTAACGGGGGCTTCGGGGGGCCGTTCGCCGACGGCGCCTTCGTCGGCATGCACGGCAGCTGGAACCGCGAAGATCCCTCCGGCTACAAGGTCGCGTGGGTGGCCTACAACGGCGGCCGTCCTGTCGGTCGGCCCGTCGATTTCGTCACCGGCTTCCTCAAGGACGGCGAGGCGCGCGGCCGCCCTGTCGGCGTGGCCTTTGATCCGACCAAGAGGATCCTCCTGGTCGCTGACGATCTGTCCAATACGGTGTGGCGGATCGCCCCCTCGCGCTGAGGGCGAGAGGTTCGCCACATATGATTGAACTGTCGCGGTTCCGACCCGTTAGCGGCCTATGACGCTCTTGCCCTGGACGCCCTATTGCGGGCCCGCGCCCGATCCGAGCGACGTGCTCGGGCGCTGGAACGGCGATCCGCTTGTCCTCGCGGGCCTCATCCTGCTCGCCGCGGTCGGGGCGTCGGCCTTGCGCGGGCGATCGAGGTCCCCGGCTCTGCTGGGCGTGACGGGGGTTCTGGCCCTCACCTTCATATCGCCCCTGTGCGCCCTGAGTTCAGCCCTGTTCACGGCGCGCACCCTGCATCACCTCCTGCTCCTGTTCGCGGCGGCGCCCTTGCTCGCCCTGAGCCTTCCGCGCCTGAAGGCGCCGCGTCTGGCGATGGCGACCGCGGTTCAGGCCATGGTCTTCTGGGCCTGGCACACGCCGGATCTCTATGCCGCGGCCCTGTCGAGCGACGCCGTCTACTGGCTCATGCAGGTGACGATCCTCGGCAGCGCCGTCTGGTTCTGGGCGGCCGTGCGGGCCTCCAACGTCCCCGCTGCCGTCGCGGGTCTATTGGCGGCCATGCTGCTGATGGGGCTGCTGGGGGCTCTGCTCGTCTTTGCGGGGGAGCCGCTCTACGCGCCGCATTTCGCCACGACCCTGGCCTGGGGCATGACCCCGCTTGAAGACCAGCAGGCGGCGGGCCTGATCATGTGGGCGCCGGCGGCGGCGGCCTATCTTCTGGTCGCCCTGTGGCGGGTCGCCGGCCTGTTCCAGAGGCGCGAGACGGCGCGCCCGGCATGATCGACCGGCTGATCGCGCAGGCGCTGGAGTGGGCGGCCGGCCATCATGACGCAGGCCGGTATTCCACTGTCGCAATCGTCATCCACTGGAGCATGGCGGGCCTGGTCTGCTTCCAACTGGGCTGGGGCGGGTGGATGGGCCGGCGGTCGGTCGGCGGGGCCAAGGTCGCGGCCTATGAGATGCATTTTGCGGTGGGGGTCCTGATGCTTCTTCTGGTCATGGGACGGCTGTCCTGGCGGCTGATGGCGCCCAATCTGATCAATGACGCCGACAAGCCGGGGTGGGAGAGCGTCGCCGCCCATTTCACCCACTATGTCTTCTACATCTGCCTGTTCGGCCTTCCCCTGTCGGGGTGGGCGATGATCTCGGCGACGGCGCGTGACACCCCGTTGATGGCGGCGGGCGTCGTGCCCTGGCCGCTGCTGCCGTTGCAAAACCTGTCCAACACCCAGCTTTGGGCGATTGAAGCCGTCGCCGAGTGGATGCACTGGGCCATGGTGGCCGCCCTGTTGCTGATGATCCCGATCCACGCTGGAGCGGCGCTCAAGCACCATCTGATCGATCGGGACGACGTGTTTCACGCGATGCTGCCGGTCGTGCCGCAGCGGCGACCGAAGCGGACGCGCTGGCAGAGGCGCTGGCGGGCCCTGGAGAAGCGGGTCGGCCGGACAGCCACCGGGCTATGGCGCGGGCTTCTTCGTCCGTCAGCCGTTGAACGGCGGCGGCCATGACGCCCCGCGGGTCGTTGCGGCGCCGGCCCGATTTCCAGCGATCGATCTGCTCCAGCGTATAGGCGGCGGGCTGGCCCGCGACGGCCGGCTGGCCTTCGCCCGCGCCCTGGCCTGCGGCGCCGTGGCAGGCGGAGCAGGCGGTGATCCCGCGGCCGGCGTCTCCGGTGATCCAGATGGGCGGGGGGGAGGCGGCGGGCCCAGGCCGCGCCTTGTCGTCCGCGGGCAGACCGGCGTACCAGGCCGCGACGGCGCGACGGCTGTCCTGGTCCAGACCCCGGGCGACCCGCGTCATGACGTCGTCGGGACGCCGGCCGCCGGCGTAGTCCTCCATCTGCTTTTGCAGATAGCCCTGATCGAGCCCGGCCAGGCGCGGCGCCGCATCCCGGTCGCCTTGGCCATCCAGCCCGTGGCAGGTGAAGCAGGCGTTGCCCGCCCCGCCGGGGCCGCCGCTCATGGCGATCATTTCGCCTGACGCGGAGAAGGCCCGGTCCGTCACCCCTGGCGTGGCGTCGCAGGCGGCGAGCGACAGGAGCAGGGCCAGCAGAGGGAGCGGAAGGAGGGGAGGAGGGGCGCGCACCCTGTTCCAACACCGGCATATGGCGCCGGTTCCGGCGCGGAACCCCCGGCCTCCCGGCGGATTGGTTCTGGTGAAGCTGGAAAGGGGCGGAATGCGATCATGTACGGACGATGCGGACCATAGGGGCCTCGCTGCTGGCCGCGGTGCTGTGCACCGCCGTGACGGCCTGCGCCGACAAGGCGGATGCGCCGCGGTCCCTGGCCCAGGCCGATCCGGCCGAAGGGTTGAAGCTCATCGAGCGCTCCGGCTGCGCCACCTGTCATGTCATTCCCGGGGTGTCCTGGCCCAGGGGACGGACCGGAGGCCCTCTGGCGGGCGTGGCGGCGCGCCCCCTGATTGCGGGCCGGCTCCCCAACCAGCCCGATGTCATGGTCCGGTTTGTCCGCGACGCCCCGTCCTTGCTGCCCGACATTGGAATGCCGGCCATGCCCTTGAACGACACCGAAGCCCGCGACGTGGCGGCCTATCTCTATACCCTCGATGACGGCTGAAACGCCCGCCATGCTGAGCGGCTGGCCGCCGCCGGTGCTGGATCCGGCCGGCCCCTTCGCCGGGCCGGTCACAACGGTCGCCTGGGTCCTGTTCGTCATGGGGGCGGTCGTGCTGGCCGTGGTCCTGGTCGCGCTCGGCCTCGCCCTGTTCGGGCCGCGGTCCTGGAAGCGGCGGGTGGCGAGCGAGAGGCTGGTGTGGATCGGCGGACTGGTCTTTCCCGTCATCGTCCTGAGCGGCCTGCTGCTGTACGGGCTCAGCGTCACAGCGCGGCTGTCGGATGCGCCGCGGGCCGGCGAGATGCGAGTGCGCGTCACCGGCGAGATGTGGTGGTGGCGGGTCGCCTATCTCGACGGCGAGGGCCGCGAGATCCTGCAGGACGCCAACGAGGTTCACATACCCGCCGGGCGCCCGGTCGTGCTGGAACTGGAAAGCGCCGACGTCATCCACAGCGTCTGGATCCCGCGCCTGGGCGGAAAGACCGACATGATCCCCGGCCGTCGCAACTTCATGCGTCTGCAGGCAGACGAGCCGGGCGTCTACGCTGGCCAATGTGCGGAATACTGCGGCGGGCCCCACGCCCTGATGGGACTGGTGGTGGTGGCGCACGAGCCAAAGGCCTTCGCCGCCTGGCGCGAGAAACAGAAGGGGCCTGCGGGTCCTTCCTCCCTGCCTGGCGCTGAGGTGTTCAGCGCCTCCGGCTGCGGCGCCTGTCACACCATCCGGGGCACCGAGGCCAATGGTCTGGCCGGGCCCGACCTGACCCATGTGGGGTCACGCCAGACCCTGGGGGCCGGCGTCCTGCCCAATAACCAGGGCACGATGGCGGGCTGGATCGCCGACAGCCAGGGCATCAAGCCCGGCAACCGCATGCCCGCCTATCCCGTGTTGACGGGGCAGGAACTGCGCGACGTCTCCGCCTATCTGGAAGGCCTGAAATGACGTCGGAAACGGGCTTCGACGTCGGCAAGTACGATCGTTTTCCGACCACGGAGCCCAGACCCGAGGGCGAGCTGGAGCAGCTTGAGCAGGCCTGGTGCGGGCCGCGGTCGCCCTGGGAATGGATCACGGCGACCAACAACAACATCATCGGCGTCTACTATGTCGGCGCCGCCATGCTCTTCTTCGTGCTGGCGGGGGTGCTGGCCCTGCTGATGCGGACCCAGCTGGCCCTGCCGATGACCGGCTTCCTGCCTCAGGAGACCTACAACCAGATCTTCACCATGCACGGCACGGTGATGATGTTCCTGTTCGCCGTGCCGGCGGTCGAGGCCCTGGGGGTGCTGCTGTTGCCGCAGATGCTGGGGGCGCGAGACCTGCCGTTTCCGCGCCTGGGAGCCTACGCCTTCTGGGCCTATCTGATCGGCGGCCTGGCCTTCTTCTGCTCCCTCTTCTTCGGCCTGGCCCCGGACGGGGGCTGGTTCATGTATCCGCCCCTGACCAGCACGACCTATTCGCCGGGGATCAACGCCGACTTCTGGCTCCTGGGCATCGGCTTCATCGAGATCTCTGCCATAGCCGGGGCCATCGAGATCATCGTCGGGGTGCTGAAGACACGGGCGCCCGGCATGACCCTCGACAAGCTGCCGATCTTCGCCTGGGCCATGCTGATCTTCGCCTGCATGATCATCATCGCCTTCCCCTCCATCATTCTGGCCACCCTGCTGCTGGAGCTGGAAAGGGCGCTGGGCTGGCCCTTCTTCGATCCACTCAAGGGCGGCGATCCCATGCTGTGGCAGCACCTCTTCTGGTTCTTCGGCCACCCGGAGGTCTACATCATCTTCCTGCCTGCGGCGGGGGCCATGTCGACCATCATCCCGGCCATGGCGCGCACGCCGCTGGTCGGACACCCCCTGGCGGTCATGGCCATGCTGGCGACGGGCTTCATCAGCTTCGGCGTGTGGGCGCACCACATGTTCACCACCGGCATGCCGCAGATCTCGATCAATTATTTCAGCGCCGCCTCCATGGCCGTCAGCGTGCCGGCGGGCATCCAGGTCTTCGCCTGGATCGCCACCATGGCGGCGGGGAGGATGCGCTTCTCGACCCCGGGTCTTTTCGCCACGGGCGGGTTGGTAATCTTCGTCATGGGGGGACTGTCCGGCGTCATGGTGGCCATGGTCCCCTTCGACTGGCAGGCCCACGACAGCTATTTCATCGTCGCCCACCTGCATTACGTCCTGATCGGCGGGATGGTCTTCCCCCTGTTCGCGGCCATCTACTACTGGCTGCCCATGTCCAGCGCCCGGCCGTTGAGCGAGCGGTGGGGGCGTTGGATTTTCTGGCTGATGTTCGCCGGGCACAACATCACCTTCATGCCCATGCACCTGACGGGGCTGATGGGGATGCCGCGGCGGGTCTACACCTATCTGCCGGACCGCGGCTGGGACCTGCCCAACCTCGTCTCCACGCTCGGGGCCTTCATGTTCGGGCTGGCGGTGCTGCTGTGGGTCGTCGACATGGTCCGCAATTACCGACCCTTTGGCCCGCGCGAGGCCGGCAATATCCACGGCGGTCCCGGTCTGGAATGGCTGCCCAGCGGCTTCTATTCGGTGCGGTCGATCCCGGTGGTGAAGAGCCTCTATCC
>JALAGW010000001.1 GCA_022712235.1 Brevundimonas sp.
CGAACCCTTCGCCTCGCACATTCCCGAACGCGCCGCGCGATTAGTTCCGGCCTCTGCTCGTCATGGGGACGAGACCTGGCCTGACCTCGATCCCGACGATCCGCCCTTGCGGCCCCTGCAGATGTTCGACCCGCCCCAGCCGGTCGAAACCCTGGCCGAGGTCCCCGACGGCTATCCCCTGAAGTTCCGCTGGCGCCGCGTCCTGCACGAGGTGACGCGCGCCGAAGGGCCCGAGCGGATCAGCGGCGAATGGTGGCGTGCCCCGAACCAGCGCACCCGCGACTATTATCGGGTCGAGGACCGGGACGGCCGCCGCTTCTGGCTGTTTCGCCAGGGCCTCTATGGCGAGACGCTCGAGCCGCGCTGGTTCATCCACGGCCTGTTCGCATGAGGAGGCTCGACCCTTGCGGCGCCTACGCCGAACTGGCGACGGCCAGCAACTTCTCCTTCCTGCGCGGCGCCTCGCACCCCAAGGACCTGGTGCTGACGGCGATCCTGCGCGGCCATGCCGGACTGGGGCTGGCTGATCGCAACACCGTGGCGGGCGTGGTGCGGGCCTGGAGCGCGCTGAAGGAGATACGCGTCGAGGGCCTGGCCCCGCCGGACAGGATGCGCGACGGCGGCAGTCGCGGCGAGATCGCCTTCATCGAGGACCCGTTGAACGATCCGGCCCTGTCCGAAGAGGTGAAGCGCCGTGCGGCGGACTTCCGCCTGCTGACCGGGACGCGGCTGGTCTTCAACGACGGGACGCCAGACGTCATCGCTTATCCAGAGACGCGGACGGGTTGGGGTCGGCTGACGCGTCTGCTGACCCTGGGCAACCGCCGGGCCAGAAAGGGCGAATGCGAGATCGGTCTGCGCGACCTTCTGGCCGATCCGGAGGACCTGCTGCTGATCCTCGTCCCGCCGGACCGGCTGACAGGGCTGGAAGAGGTGCTGGCCCGCATGAACGCGGCGGCGCCGGGCGCGATCTGGCTGGGCGCCGCCCTGCACAGGCGCGGCGACGACCGGCGCCGATTGGCCCGCCTCAAGGCCATGGCGGAGCGGGTGGAGGTTCCCCTGCTGGCGCTCAACGACGTCCTCTACGCCGCCCCCGATGACCGCGACCTGCAGGACGTCCTGACCTGCATCCGCGAAGGCGCGACCATCGAGACCGCCGGCCGGCGGCTGGAGGCCAACGCCGAACGCTGGCTGAAGCCCGAGAATGAAATGGCCCATCTGTTCAAAGACGCGCCCGAGGCTGTGGCCGAGACGACCGCCTTCCTGTCGCGCGCGACCTTCGATCTGAGCAACCTGAAGTATGAATATCCCGAGGAGCCTGTGCCGCCGGGCGAAACCCCTCAGGGCTGGCTGGAGAAACTGGTCCGACGTCGCACCCTGGTCCGCTATCCGGACGACGCACCACCTAAGGTTGCAGCTCTACTCAATCGAGAGTTGGAGTTCATCGCCGAGCGCAGCCTGGCCCCCTACTTCCTGACCATCCACGACATCGTCCGCACGGCCGAGGACAAGGGCATCCTGTGCCAGGGGCGCGGATCAGCGGCCAACTCGGCGGTCTGCTACGTCCTGGGCATCACCAGCGTCGATCCAGCCCGCCACAACCTGTTGTTCGAGCGCTTCCTGTCCTCCAACCGCGACGAGCCGCCCGACATCGACGTGGACTTCGAGCATGAGCGGCGCGAAGAGATCATCCAGTACGTCTATGACCGCTATGGCCGTCATCGCGCCGGCATCGCCGCCACGGTCATCCGCTATCGTCCCCGCAGCGCCATCCGCGAGGTCGGCAAGGTCCTGGGCCTGACCGAGGACGTCACCGCGCGTCTGGCCTCGACCCAGTGGGGCAGTTGGGGATCGGAGATCAGCGGCCGCCAGATCGAGCAGGCCGGTCTGGACGCCGCCAATTCCATGGTCGATCGCGCCGTGCGCATGGCGACGCGCCTGCTGGGCTTTCCGCGCCACCTGTCCCAGCATGTCGGGGGCTTCGTCCTGACCCAGGGGCGATTGGACGAGACCGTCCCCATCGGCAACGCCGCCATGCCGGACCGCACCTTCATCGAATGGGACAAGGACGACATCGACGCCCTCGGCCTGATGAAGGTCGACGTCCTGGCCCTGGGGATGCTGACCTGCATCCATAAGGCCTTCGACCTGATGAAGGCTCATTCGGGCGTCGAGCACGACCTCGCCTCCGTCCCGCCGGAGGAGCCCGAGGTCTACGACATGCTGTGCCGGGGCCAGTCCATCGGCGTCTTCCAGGTCGAGAGCCGCGCCCAGATCAACATGCTGCCGCGCCTGAAACCGCGAGAGTTCTACGATCTGGTGATCCAGGTCGCCATCGTGCGCCCCGGCCCGATCCAGGGCGACATGGTCCATCCCTACCTGCGTCGCCGCAACGGCGTGGAGAAGGTTCACTATCCTCCGCCCGGCCGCCTCTACGGTCCGCCTGACGAGCTGGAGCAGGTGTTGGACCGAACCCTGGGCGTGCCTCTGTTCCAGGAACAGGCCATGAAGGTCGCCATGGTCGCCGCCCGCTTCACGGACGCCGAAGCCAACGGCCTGCGCAAGGCCATGGGCACGTTCCGGGGCGACGGGACCCTGCACACCTACGAAGACCGCATGGTCGGACGGATGATCGCGCGCGGCTATGATCCAGATTTCGCGCGGCGCTGCTTTGAACAGATCAAGGGCTTCGGTTCCTACGGCTTTCCCGAAAGCCACGCCGCCAGTTTCGCCCGGCTGGTCTATGTCTCTTCCTGGATCAAGCACCGCCACCCGGCGGCCTTCGCCTGCGCCCTGCTGAACAGCCAACCCATGGGCTTCTACGCCCCCGCCCAGATCGTGCGCGAGGCGCAGGAGGTCGGCGGGGTCGAGGTGCGCCCCATCGACGTCTCGCACAGCGATTGGGACAACAGTCTGGAGGGGCCTGCGGACGCCCCTGCCCTGCGCCTGGGCCTGCGTCAGATCGACGGCTTCAAGGAGGATTGGGCCAAGGCCCTGTCGACGGCGCGGGCCGAGGCGCCCTTCGCCGATGTCGAAACCCTGGCCCGGCGCGCTGAACTGCCCGCCGCCGCCATGCGCAAGCTGGCCGACGCCGACGCCTTCCGTTCCCTGGGCCAGGACCGGCGCGAGGCCCTGTGGGCGGTGCGCCGCTTGCCCGACGACGATCCCCTGCCCCTGTTCGCCGCCGCCGAGGCGCGCGAGCGCGGCGCCCGCGAACTGGGGACCGAGCCCGACGCCCATCTGCCCCTGATGCCGCTGGGCGAGCACGTCGCCGCCGACTACCAGACCGCCCGCCTGTCGCTGAAGGCCCACCCCATGGCCATCCTGCGCCCCGTCTTCGCCGCCGAGCGGGTCCTGACCTGCGCCGAA
>JALAGW010000009.1 GCA_022712235.1 Brevundimonas sp.
AACAACGTCGGTCTGGACTACCTCAGCCTGTCGCGCAGCTCCGGCACCCTGTCGGGCGGCGAGAGCCAGCGCATCCGCCTGGCCTCGCAGATCGGCTCGGGCCTGACCGGCGTCCTCTATGTGCTGGACGAACCCTCCATCGGCCTGCACCAACGCGACAACACCCGCCTGCTGGAAAGCCTGATGGGCCTGCGCGACCTCGGCAACTCGGTCCTGGTGGTCGAGCATGACGAGGAGGCCATCCTGACCGCCGACTACGTCATTGACATGGGCCCGGCCGCCGGCGTCCACGGCGGCGAGATCTGCGCCCAGGGCACGCCCGCCGAGGTCATGGCCAACCCGAAATCCCTGACCGGCCAGTACCTGACCGGTGCACGCGAGATCGAACTGCCGCCCGAAGGCCGCCGCCCCGTCGACCGCAAGCGAATGCTGAAGATCAGCGGCGCCACCGGCAACAACCTGAAGAACGTCACCGGCGAAATCCCCGTCGGCCTGTTCACCTGCGTCACCGGCGTATCCGGCGGCGGCAAGTCCACCTTCACCATCGAGACCCTCTACAAGGCCGCCGCCCGCCGCCTGCACAACGCCTCGGACGCCCCCGCCAACTTCGACCGGATCGAGGGGCTGGAGCAGTTCGACAAGGTCATCGACATCGACCAGTCGCCCATCGGCCGCACCCCGCGCTCGAACCCGGCCACCTATACCGGCGCCTTCAATCCGATCCGCGACTGGTATGCGGGCCTGCCGGAGTCCAAGGCGCGCGGCTACGGCCCCGGCCGGTTCAGCTTCAACGTCAAGGGCGGCCGCTGCGAGGCCTGTCAGGGCGACGGCGTCATCAAGATCGAGATGCACTTCCTGCCCGACGTCTACGTCACCTGTGACGTCTGCAAGGGCAAGCGCTACAACCGCGAAACCTTGGAAATTGTCTTCAAGGGCAAGAGCATATCCGACGTTCTGGACATGACGGTTGAGGAGGCTGCGCGCTTCTTCAACGCCGTGCCCTCGATCCGCGACAAGATGCTGACGCTGGAGCGCGTGGGTCTGGGCTACGTCAAGGTCGGCCAGCCGGCCACCACCCTGTCGGGCGGCGAGGCCCAGCGGGTCAAGCTGTCCAAGGAGCTGGCCCGCCGCGCCACCGGAAAGACCCTCTACATCCTCGACGAGCCGACGACCGGCCTGCATTTCGAGGACACCAGGAAGCTGCTGGAGGTGCTTCAGGAACTGGTCGACAACGGCAACACCATCGTCGTCATCGAGCACAACCTGGATGTCATCAAGGTCGCCGACTATCTGCTGGACTTCGGCCCCGAGGGCGGCGACGGCGGCGGCGAGATCGTGGCCTTCGGCACGCCCGAGCAGGTGGCGGACAACCCCGCCAGTTGGACCGGCAAATACCTCAAGGAGGTGCTGGATCGTCACGAGGAACGCCGCAAGGCCCGCGTGGCCGCCCTGCCCGAAGTCCGGAAAGCCGAGAAGAAGCCCCGCGCCCGCAAGAGCGCCTGACCGGATCGGTCAGGCGTCTCGCCTCATCAGCCGCGCGGCGCGCCCTTGAGCTGCAGATAGGCGGCCGAGAAGGGCGCATACATGATGACGATCTGCGCCGCCGTCATGACGGCGTTGACGACCAAAGACACGGCCAGCATCGGCCCCAGGGCGCTGAGCAGGCTGGGGACGCTGGCGCCTTCCATGCCGATCATGCGCTCGGCACCGCCGACCATCAGGCTGAGCGGCGCGGCCACGGCCGAGCCCAACAGGCCGACCAACATGGCCATCACCCCGGCGATGACGGCCATGCCCAGCAGGGGCCAGAACACCTTCTTGGCCGTCATGGCGAAGGCTGACTTCACCGCGATCCGCCCTTCGGAAAAGGTCGCCGGCACGACCAGGCTGAGCCGCACGGACAACCAGATCGCGACAGCCAGAACCGCCAGCGCCAACAGGACCACAGCCAGCCACAGCGCCGGCGCAGCGGCCGCCAGAGCCGCCACCAGGCTGACAAGCATGAAGCCGACGAAAGTGACGCCGAACATGGTCAGCGCGACGATCAGGCTGGCGCCCAGCACCCGCAGTTCGTCCTTGCCCAGACGCATGTAGCCGAACTTGCGATCCTCGGGCCGGATGACCGATCGGGCGATGGCGGTGCTGATTACGGCGCTGAACAGCAAACCCAGAGGCGCGGCCCAGGCGACGATGACGCCATAGGCCTGCATCAGCGGCTGCATGTCCTCGATCGACGGCTCGGGCTGTCCCTCCAGCTGCTAAATCAACGACATGATGGTGACGAAATGCGACCCCACCAGCAGGAACAGCAGGCCGAAGAACACGGCGTAAGCCACAGCCCACAACAGGACGGCGACAGGGGCGCGACGCGTCAGGCGGAAGCCTTCAAAGGCGCAGTCGGTGGCGGAAAAGGTCATGCGTTCGTCCTCGATTCCTGGTCAGACTAGCGCAACCGGGCAGGCTTCGTCCTGCGGCGCTTGCGCCAGCAGCAACCGGCAGGCCTCGGCATAGGGCGCCAGCATCACCGTGCCCAAAAAGCCCTGCAGCCAGGACAGGGGCACGAAGGCCGCCAGCCCCCAGCCGACAAAGGCGGGCCAGTCCACCTCCGCCGGCGCGCCATGCTTGAGCATCTCGGCCACCGTGAAGACATTGACGCCCGCCGCCAGGAACAGAACCACGGCCGCCAGAGCCAGGAGCGCCAACTCGATCGCGATGACGACGGCGATGATGGCGAGGCTCAACCCCAGAAGCCGCAGAACCTGGCCTCTGCCCAGCCTCCATCCGGCGACAAAGGCGAAGTCAGCCAGCCCCACGCTGGCCGGTACGATCAGACAGGCGCGCAACACCACGCCCCAGATCACCAGCCCCGCCGCCACGGCCACCAGCAGGCCAAGCGCCACCGCCGCCGCCTCGGATACGACCCACAGCGAAACGCCGATGGCGAAGGCGATCAGGCCGATCACGATGGCCGCAGCGTAAAAGCCGGCCACCATCGCCACTCCGATGATGGCGAGACGAACCTCGTCCATGCCGACCTTCAGCCCGGCGCGTTTCGCCGGGCGGATGGTCGGCATGGAAGAGGTTCGTCTCGCCATCATAGGAGGGGCGTTGGTGGGAGGCTTTTACGCTGCGGCCATAGTGATCGGACTGATCGCCTTAGCCCTCGGG
>JALAGW010000083.1 GCA_022712235.1 Brevundimonas sp.
GGGCTGGAAGGGTCGATTAAAAGGCGTGGCGGCGCCTATAGCATCCGGCGCGCGCGATGCGGGGCGCGGCCTGCTGGATATTCTGCTGCCGCCCATGGCCCATGACAGCCGCGAGGCCACGGCCTCGGCGGGTCTGACGCCCGACGCCTGGAGCCGGGTGATCTTTCTGGAAGCCCCCGTCTGCGACGGCTGCGGCGCGGCCTTTGAATACGACGGCGGCGACTTCGCCTCCGACCGCTGCCTGGCCTGTCAGGTCCAGCCCTACGCCTTCGCCCGCGCCCGGGCCGCCTGCGTCTATGACGAGGCGTCGCGCGGCCTGATCCTCAAGTTCAAGCACGGCGACCAGCAGCAGTTCGCCCCCCTGTTCGCCCGCTGGATCGCGCGCTCGGCCGCCGACGTGGTGGCCGAGGCCGATGCGGTGGTTCCGGTGCCCCTGCATCGTTCCCGTCTGCTGGCCCGGCGCTTCAATCAGGCCGCCGAGGTGGCGCGACCCCTGGCCCGCTCCGCCGCGCTGGACTACCTGCCCGACGCCCTGATCCGCGCCACGCCCACCGCCAGCCAGGGCGGCAAGTCGGCGCGCGGACGGCGGCTGAACGTGAAGAAGGCCTTCGCGGTGACCGAGGCCGGGCGTCGCCGGATCAAGGGGCGGCGCATCCTGCTGATCGACGACGTCCTGACCACCGGAGCCACGGCCGAGGCCTGCACGCGGGTTCTGATGGAGGCCGGCGCCCGCGCGGTGGATCTCGCCGTCATCGCGAGGGTGCGAACCGCGCGCGAACCGCCTAAGTAGGGGGCTAGCCTGCAGTTCAAGGAGTTCCTGAGTTGGCCGAAGTCGTCATCTACACCAAGCCCGGTTGCCCTTATTGCGTGGCCGCCATGAGCCTGCTGACCCGCAAGGGCGCCGAGTTCACCGAGATCGTCGCCTCAAACGACCCGGAAAAGAAGGCCGAGATGGTCGCGCGTTCGGGCGGCAAGGCCACCTTCCCGCAGATCTTCATCAATGGCCAGCACGTCGGCGGCTCGGACGACATCCACGCCCTGGACCGCAAGGGCGGTCTGGACCCCCTGCTGGCGGCCTGATGGTCGAGCGGCTCGAGGTCGCGCTGATCCAGACGCGGACGCCGGCGACGACGGCCGCGGGGCTGGCCCATGTCGAGCCGCTGATCCGGCAGGCGGCGGCGGGCGGCGCCCAGCTGATCCTGACGCCCGAGGGGACCAACTTCCTCGAGCAGCGCCGCGCCTTGCGCGACGCCGCCCTGTCGACCGAGGAGGCGGACGCCGCCGTCCTCGGCCTGCGCGCTCTGGCGGCGGAACTGGGCGTCTGGCTGCTGATCGGCTCGGCCATCGTGCGATCAGGCGCGCCCGGCGACGCGCGCGCGGCCAACCGCTCCCTGCTGATCGACCCGACCGGGGCGATCGCGGCCCGTTATGACAAGCTGCACGTTTTCGACGTCGATCTGGCCAATGGCGAGACCTATCGTGAAAGCGCCTCGGTGCGGCCCGGCGAGGCGGCGCGTCTGGCCGACACCCCCTGGGGCGGTCTGGGCCTGACCATCTGCTACGACGTCCGCTTCCCGCACCTGCATCGCCAGCTGGCCCAGGCCGGGGCGGCCATGATCGCCGTGCCCGCCGCCTTCACCCGTCCGACCGGGGAGGCCCACTGGGAGACCCTGCTGCGCGCCCGCGCCATCGAGACGGGCGCCTTCGTCCTGGCCCCGGCCCAGGGCGGGACCCACGAGGACGGCCGTCAGACCTGGGGCCGCTCCCTGATCGTCGGCCCCTGGGGCGAGGTCATCGCCCGCGCCGACCACGATGAACCCGGCGTCCTGCACGCCGCGCTGGACCTGGACGCGGTGAACCGCGCCCGCGCCTCCATCCCGGCCCTGCGCCACGACCGCGAATTCGATCCGCCGCAATGATCCGCTACGCCCTGTTCTGCGACCACGACCACGGCTTCGAGGCCTGGTTCGCCTCATCCGGCGACTATGACGATCAGGCCGCGCGCGGTCTGGTCGAGTGCCCCTTCTGCGGCTCGACGGCCGTGCGCAAGCAGATCATGGCCCCGTCCGTGGCGGGCACCAAGAAGACAGCCCCTTCGTCGGACGCCATGAAGCAGATGCGGTCCATGATGATGCAGGCGGCGCGCGAGGTGCGCGAGCATGTCGAGCAGAATTTCGACTATGTCGGCGACGCCTTCGCCCGGGAGGCCCGGGACATCCACGAGGGCCGCTCCGAGAAGCGCGAAATCTACGGCGAGGCCACGCCCGCCGAGGTGAAGAAGCTGAAGGACGACGGCGTGCCCTGCGCCCCCCTGCCCAACCTGCCGCCGGACCCCAGGAAGGCGAACTGACGCCGTGGGGGAGGGGGAGAGATACGAAGAGTTCGCGCCGCCGCCGACCCTGCGCCCCTTCGTGCGCGTCCTGTGGACCTATGCGGCGCCGGCGCCGACCGGCGGGGTGCAGCGCATCGCCCCCGACGGCTGTTCCGAACTGGTGATCGACCTGGCCGCCCCCTACGAGGAGGCGGACGAGGATGGCGTCTTCCGGCCCCAGCCGCCGGTCATCTTCGCCGGCCAGATGACCCGGCCCATGGCCATCCGTCCCGTCGGTCCCGTCGAGATCGTCGCCGCCAAGTTCGAGCCGGACGGGGCGCGGGATTTTCTCGGGCGTCCGATGATCGAGGCGACGGACCGGCGGCTGGACCTCACGGCGCGGCTGGGCGGGTTCACGGCGCCCTGCGGCGATCCGGCGGGGCAGACGGCGGCCCTGGCGGATTGGCTGGAGGGACAGCGTCAGACGGGCGACTGGCGCATCGATCCCGGCGTGCGTGAGCAGGTCGACGCCGCCGAACGCGAGAACGAGGGGCTCCCGCTGAACCCGGCGGAACGCCGCGCCCTGCAACGCCGTTTTCGCGACCGCGTCGGCGTGGCGCCGCGCACCCTGCGCTCGGTCTTCCGCTTCCGCCGCATCTTCGATCATGCGACGGGACCGGACGCCGACGCCGCCTCTTGGCTGGAGGCCGGACTGGCCGCCGGCTATTTCGACCAGCCTCAGATGGCGCGGGACTTCCGCCGCTTCCTCGGCTGCACCGCGACCGAATGGGCGCGCGATCAGATGGAGCTGGCGCGACGGCTGGCGTCGCAATCCTACAAGCGCGACGGGACGGACTGATCCAGACTCCCTTCCCAACCGAGGAGGGAGACTTCGATGTCCTTGCTGACCGCGCTTTCAGCCGCCCTGCTGATCCAAACGACGCCGATTTCCCCTGCGCCCGACCTGTCGTGGATGGCGGGCTACTGGCTGGACTGCTCCGGCGGGCGCGAGGCGTCCGAGACCTGGAGCGACCCGCGTCAGGGTCTTCTGGTCGGTCACACCGTGACCGTGCGCAATGGCCGCAGCGGGTTCGAGTTCGCCCGCATCGGGGCCATGCCGGACGGCGTCCTGACCTATTTCGCCCAGCCGGGCGGGGCCGCCCCGACCCCGTTCCGCCTGATCGAAAGCGGACCGCAGCAGGTGATCTTCGCCAACCCCGCCAACGACTTTCCGCATCGGATCATTTATCAGCGCACGGTCAGCGCCTCGGGAGATGTGCTGACCGCCCGCATCGAAGGGGCGGATGACGACGAGACCCGGAGTGTGGAATGGAGCTTCAACAAGGCGGAACTGAACGCCCGCTGTCCCCGCTAGAATGGCGACCGATGACGCCGGACGACGTCGACGGCGTCGTGGCCGTCGCCCGCCTGTCCTTCCCCGATCATTTCGAGGCCCGCGAGTGCTTCGCCGAGCGTCAGGCCCTGGCGCCCGAGGGCTGCTTCGTCCTGTCCGACGCCGCCGGGACCGTCATGGGCTACCTGATGGCCTATCCGTGGAAGCGCAACGCGGCCCCGCCGCTGGACAGCCTGATCGGCGCCGTGCCCAAGGACGCCGAGGTGATCTATCTGCACGACCTGGCCGTCCATCCCGACACGCGCGGCGGCGGCCACACCCGCGCCATCGTCGAGCGTCTGGCCGAACAGGCCAGGGCGGCGGGCTGGAAAGAGATCGCCCTGGTGGCGGTCAATGAGGCGACCGCCTTCTGGGAGCGCAACGGCTTCGTCGTTCAGAACCCGTCCGGCATGGCCGAGAAGCTGGCCAGCTACGGCGCCGACGCCCGCTACATGATCAGGCCGCTCTGATCGTTTCGAGCACGAAGGCCAGGCGCTCGGCGACGGGCGCCTTCGGCAGTTCGACCAGATCGTAGCCGAGGCGCGGATAGACCTCGGCCATGACGTCGAAGGTGCGGCGGGCCTCGTCCAGATCCTGCTTGCGCTCGGCGTCCTGGCCGAAGATTTCGGGCCAGACCGGGGCGATGAAGACCTGCCGGTCATAGCGGATTTCGCGCGCCGCTCGCTCCACATGGGCCGGGACCGGCAGGCCACACAGGGTCAGGTAGCCGACGACGTCCGGGACCCCGCGATCGAAGAAGACCGGACCGTCCGCGTCTTCCGAGCGAGCGTGGGTCTCCAGCTCGCGGTCCAGCATCAGCTCGGCGAACAGAGCGCGGTCGCGCCAAGGCAGGGCTTGCCCGTCGATGGCCTGCTGACGGCGGATGATCGCGCGTCCGGCCTCGGGCGAGGTCGCATGGCCCGCCGCCGCCAGCGCCTTGATCAGACTGGTCTTGCCCGAGCCCGGCCCGCCGGTGACAAGGATGCGGCGCAGAGCCGTCATGCGTCGCGCGTCGCCATCATCATGTAGTTGATGCCCACGTCGTCGCCCTCGCTCCAGCGGTCGTTGAGCGGGTCATAGGCCAGACCATAGGGGCCGGTGACGGTCAGGGGCTTGCCGTCCAGCATGGCGCGCAGTTCCTCGGGCTTGAGGAACTGGCGCCAGTCGTGGGTGCCGGCGGGCACCCAGCGCAGCACGTATTCGGCCGCGACCTTGCCCAGCAGCAGGCCCTTCAGGGTGCGGTTCAGGGTGGCGACGATCATCATCCCGCCCGGCTTGATGAGCCTGGAGCAGGCGCGGACGAAGGCTTCTGGATCGGCTACGTGTTCGATCACCTCCATGGTCAGGACCACGTCGAAGGGGCCGGCGTCCGCTTCCACCATCTGCTCGACGGTGGCGGCGCGATAGGTGATGTCCAGCCCGACCTGTTCGGCGTGGGCGCGGGCCGTGCCGATGTTTTCGGACGAGGCGTCCAGCGCCGTGACCTCAAACCCCATGCGCCGCATCGGCTCGGCGATCAGGCCGCCGCCGCAGCCGATGTCGATCAGGCTGAGGCCGTTGAAGGGCGCGCGCGTCCGAACGTCGCGGCCGAAATGTTCGGCGGCGCGGTCGCGGACGAATTTCAGCCGCGCCGGATTGAAGCGGTGCAGGGGGGCGAAGGGGCCTTTCGGGTCCCACCATTCGGCCGCCTGGGCCGAAAAGCGCGCCACATCGGCGGGATCAATGCTCGGCCCCTCGGCACGATCGGTTGCAAAGGGTGAAAAACCCTCTTCGCTTTGGGGTTTGCGCGGCTCAAGGCTGTCGTTAGAAGCGGACATGGCCGCAGGCATGAACCGCCTTGGCCGCCCATGCAAGCAGGGGACGAAACGCCACGATGACGCGGCCCGAAACGACACGACTGGTGATGAAGTTCGGGGGGACCTCCATGGGGGACCTCGAGCGTATTCGTCGTGCGGCGCGAATTATCGCCGCCGAGGCCGCCAAGGGCAAACAGATCGCCGTGGTGGTTTCCGCCATGGCCGGCAAGACCAATGAGCTGGTGGCTTGGACCGACGGCGCGGGTCCCCCCGCCGCGGGCCTGCCTCTGTCGGACGACGAATATGATGTGGTGGTCGCCTCGGGCGAGCAGGTGACCTCGGGCCTTCTGGCCCTGACCCTGCGCAACATGGGGCTGGACGCGCGCAGCTGGATGGGCTGGCAGATCCCGATCATCACCGACGACGCCCACGGCCGCGCCCGGATCGAGGACGTGCCCGGCGACGTCCTGGGCGCCGCCGTCGACGCCGGCCAGATCGCCGTGGTCCCCGGTTTCCAGGGCGTGACCCGCGCCGGCCGCATCACCACCCTGGGCCGCGGCGGCTCCGACACCTCGGCCGTGGCCGTGGCGGCGGCCCTGGGCGCGCCCTGCGACATCTACACCGACGTGGACGGCGTCTATACGACCGATCCCCGCATCGAGAGCCGCGCGCGGCGCCTGGAAAAGGTCTCCTACGAGGAGATGCTGGAAATGGCCTCCCTGGGGGCCAAGGTGCTGCAGACCCGCTCGGTCGAGCTGGCCATGGCCAAGCAGGTCCCGGTCCGGGTCCTGTCCAGCTTCATCGAGCCGGATGAGAATGGAAATCTGCCGGAAAACGCCGGCACCCTGATTTGTGACGAGGATGAGATCGTGGAAAAGCGCATCGTTTCCGGCGTGACCATGAGCCGGGACGAAGCCCGGATCACGCTGCTGGGTCTGGCGGACCGCACCGACGCCCCCGCCGACGTCTTCACGCGTCTGGCCGAGGCCAACGTCAATGTGGACATGATCGTGCAGAGCCAGGCCCGCACCGAGGGCGCGGTGAACCTGACCTTCACGACGGGTCGTCGCGACGCCCAGCGCGCCGCCGAGATGATGACCGCCGCCAAGGCCGAGATCGGCTTTGAGGAACTGCGCATCGACGCCGACGTGGCCAAGATTTCGGTCATCGGCGTGGGCATGCGCAGCCACGCGGGCGTGGCCCAGACCATGTTCCGGGCCCTGGCCGACAAGGGCGTGAAGTTCCAGGCCATCTCGACCTCGGAAATCAAGATCAGCGTCCTGATCGAGGACGCCTATTCCGAACTGGCGGTGCGGGCGCTGCACGCGGCCTACGGGCTGGACGCCCTATAGGAAAACAGCAACGTCGACCTATCTGAGCGAATGGCGGCAAGGCGGGAGGCGACATGGTGAAGGGCGGATTGACGACGAGGGGGCCTCGCAACCTCCTGCGCCAGATCCGCGAAGCCATGGCCGGCGGCGGCCCGGCGCAGGACCGGCTGGACCTGGTGGTGCGCGTCATCGCCCAGTCCATGGTCGCCGAGGTCTGCTCCATCTATCTGCGGCGCGCCTCGGGCGAGCTGGAGCTGTTCGCCACCCAGGGCCTGAATCCCGAGGCCGTCCACAACACCCGGCTGCGGCCGGGCGAGGGTCTGGTCGGCGAGGTGGCGCGGCTGGCCCAGCCGCTCAGCCTGTCGGACGCTCCCTCCCACCCCAGCTTCTCCTATCGCCCGGAAACCGGCGAAGACCCCTTCCACGCCTTCCTCGGCGCGCCCCTGCTGCGCGGCGGCCGGGCGATCGGGGTTCTGGTCGTCCAGAACCGCGTCGCCCGTCGCTATGACGAGGAAGAGGTCGAGGACATCCAGACCATCGCCATGGTTCTGGCCGAGACGGTCGCCTCGGGCGAGTTGCTGGCCCAGGACGAACTGCGCGACGTCGAGGTGGCGCCCCACCGTCCCGAAAGGCTCAAGGGCCAGAAGTTCGCCGAGGGCCTGGCCTATGGCGTCGTCGTCCAGCACGAGGCGCCCCTGGCTCCCGAGCAACTGCTGTCCGACGATCCGGCCGCCGAGGAGAAACGTCTGGCCGAGGCCCTGTCGGCGCTGAAGGCCGGCATCGACGACATGCTGGAGGGCGGCCAGACCAAGCTGGGCGGCGCCTCGTTCGAGGTGCTGGAGACCTATCGGATGTTCGCCGACGACCGGGGCTGGAACCGGTCGCTGGAGGAGGCGGTGCGTTCGGGCCTGACCGCCGAGGCCGCCGTGGACCGCGTCCGCAACGAGCACCGCGCCCGCTTCGCCAAGGCCCGCGACCCCTATATCCGCGAGCGGCTGCACGACTTCGAGGACCTGGCCAACCGCCTGCTGCGGGTGCTGGCGGGCGACAATCCCGGCCAGCGGGACCTGCCCGACGACGCCATTCTGGTCGCTCGCAACCTCGGTCCCGCCGACTTGCTGGAATATCCGCGTCACAAGCTGCGCGGCCTGCTGCTGGAAGAAGGCTCGGCCGCCAGCCACGCCGCCATCGTTGCCCGCGCCCTGCAGATTCCTTGCGTCGGCCGTCTGCAGGGCCTGCGCGACCGCCTGTCGGAAGGCGATCAGGTCATCGTCGATGGCGAGACGGGCGAGGCCTACCTGCGTCCCCGCCCCGACATGCTGGCGGCGGTCCAGACCCGGATGGCCGTGCGCGCGCAGCGTCGGGCCGAGTTCGACCTGCTGCGCGACACGCCCGCGGTCACCAGGGACGGGACCCGCATCGCCGTCCTGACCAACGCGGGTCTGGCCGTCGATCTGGAAAACCTCGACATGACGGGGGCCGAGGGCATCGGCCTGTTCCGCACCGAGTTCCAGTTCATGGTCTCGGACGAACTGCCGCGTCTGGACGCCCAGACGGCGCTCTACAAGCTGGTGCTGGACGCGGCGGGCGACCGGCCCGTCACCTTCCGCACCCTGGACATCGGCGGCGACAAGGTCCTGCCCTATCTGGACAATGAGCGGGAGGAGAACCCGGCTCTGGGGCGTCGCGCCATCCGTCTGGGCCTGGACCGTCCGGCCCTGCTGCGGATGCAGGTGCGCGCGCTTCTGGCCGCCGCCGCCGGGCGCGAACTGCGGGTCATGTTCCCCATGATCGCCACGGTGGACGAGTTCCGCGCCGCGCGCGAACTGGTCGATGTCGAGTGCGACTGGGCGCGGCGTCGCGGGCGGCCCCTGCCGTCCCTGCTGCGCGTCGGGGCCATGGTCGAATGCCCCAGCCTGCTGTGGCACCTGGACGCCCTGCTGCCGTTGAC
>JALAGW010000084.1 GCA_022712235.1 Brevundimonas sp.
CGGCGCCGGCCGCGGCGCCGGCGCCGGCGCCATCATCGGCAACACGGGCGGCGGCGGCAACGCCGCCACGGGCGCAGCCATCGGCGCCCTCGCCGGCGGCGCCGCCGGCGCCATCCGCGGCTCCAGCCAGGACCGCAACAACCAGCAGCGCTATCGCGACAACCAGGGTCGCTATTACTACTGCTACGACAACCGCCAGAGCGAATGCTACTGGGAGAACGGCCAGCGTCGCTACTAAGACGACTGGCGCCCGAAAGCTTTTCGGGTCAGGTTTCGAGGGCGGTCCGCGCAGGCGGGCCGCCCTTTTGCTTGCTGCGTCTGTTTTCCGCCCGGGGCTGGGCGTTTTCCAAGGGGCTGACTGATGAAACCGATCCTCCCTGCCGTCATTGTCACGGGCCTGACCATGGCTCTTCTGGCGGGCTGCTCCACGCCCGGCGCCTACAAGAAGCGCAGCGATCTGGTCAGCAATCCCGCCGCCTGCGCCGCCAAGCGGTTCGAAGTCTATTTCGACAATGATCAGGCCGGCCTGACCACCGCCGCGCGCGAGGCCATCAGCCTGACCGCCACCCAGCTTCAGGGCTGCGACATCACCAAGGTCCAGGTTCTGGGCCTGGCGGACGCCCGCAGCGGCACCGCCGCGGTCAACCAGTCCCTGTCAGAGCGCCGCGCACGGTCTGTGGCCGAAGCCCTGGCGGCCGCCGGCCTGCCCGCCCCGGCCTTCGAGGTGGCCGCCGCCGGCGCAGAGGGCGCCGTCGTCAACGGCGTCAACGATCCCCTGCGCCGCCGCACCGAGGTCCTGATCGAAGCCAAGCCCAGGCGCTGAGCAGACACTGAGCTTCCACGAGGCTGCGTCAGACCGTCTCGGGACGGTGGCTGTGGGCGCGTGCGGGGTCTAAGGTCGCGCCTCGCTCTCCATCGAACGGTGCCGTCCCCTTGCGTCTTCTCGCCGCCTTCCTCGTCTGGCTGACCTTCGCCGCCTCGGCGGCCGCCGCGCCTTCGGCTCTGGATCAGGCGTTGAAGGCGGGCACCGCCCCGTCCGCCGCCGGGCCGCAGCGCACCGAGCGGATCGAGGCCGAACTGGTCGCCATGAACACCTGGGCCGCGCCCGGTTCGACCGCGATCCTGGCCATTCGCCAGAAGATCAAGCCCGGCTGGCACACCTACTGGCGCAATCAGGGCGACTCGGGCGGCCCGACCACCCTGACCTGGTCCCTGCCCGACGGGGTTTCCCCCGGCGACATCCTGTGGCCCCTGCCCGAACGGCAGCGACTGCAGAGCCTGATGAACTACGGCTATTCGGATACGGTCTTCCTGCCCGTGCCGATCGAGGTTCCGGCCTCGACCCGGCCCGGAGACACGCTGGCCCTGCGCGTCACCGCCCACTTCTACGTCTGCAGCGACGAGATGTGCGTGCCCGAGGATCTCGATCTGGCGCTGAACCTGCCGTTGCGCGACGGCGCCGCCCCGCTGGACCCGCGCTTCGGTCAGGCGGTGCAAGACGTGGTCGCCACCGCCCCCCGCCCCGCCGGAATCGAGGCGCGCGCCGTCTTCGCCGACGGCAAGCTGACCCTGAGCGCGACGGGCGGACCTCTGGCGGGCGCGACGCCGAAATGGGCCTCCTTCTATCCGTTCGAGGGCGGGGTCATCGACCACGCCGCCGGTCAATCCGGCGAACGCGGCCCGCAGGGGCTGACGCGGCGCCTCGCGCCCGGTCGCAGCCTGACCGCCAACGGCCTGAAGCCGCCGCTGGCCGGGGTCCTGTCCACCGACCTCGGCGCCTGGGAGATTTCCGCCGATCAGGGCGCCGCCCTGCCCGGCGCGACAGGTCAGGGCCTCATCGGCGACGGCGACGGGGCCACGGCGTCATCCGCCGGCTCGACCGCCCCCTCTGACTTCGCCAAGGCCGCCCTGTTCGCCCTGCTGGGCGGACTGATCCTCAACCTGATGCCCTGCGTCTTCCCCATCCTGGCGATGAAGGCGGCGGCGCTCAGCCGTTCGGCCCACGAACCGGCCGAGGCGCGCCGCGACGGCCTGGCCTTCCTGGCCGGGGTGCTGGCCACCTTCCTCGTTCTGGCCGGTGCGCTGCTGGCCCTGCGCGCGGGCGGTCAGGCCCTGGGCTGGGGCTTCCAGTTGCAGTCGCCGGGCGTGGTCGCGACCCTGTCGCTGCTGATGCTGGCCGTGGCGCTGAACCTGTCGGGCGTCTTCCATATCGGTTCCGGCCTGCAAGGCGCCGGGCACGGCCCGCTGGCGCGTCTGCCGGGCGCGACGGGGGCCTTCTTCACCGGGGTTCTGGCCGTGGTCGTGGCCGCGCCCTGCACCGCCCCCTTCATGGCCTTTGCCCTGGGGGCCGCCCTGCTGATGCCCTGGCCCATGGCCTTGGCGGTCTTCCTGATGCTCGGCCTCGGTCTGGCCCTGCCCTATGTCCTGATCAGCCTCAGCCCGCGCCTCTTGTCGCGCCTGCCCAAGCCCGGTCCGTGGATGGAGACGCTGAGGAACCTGCTGGCCTTCCCCATGTATGGCGCCGCCCTTTGGCTGGCCTGGGTCTATGGCCGTCAGACCGCCGACGCCCTGGCCCTGCTGTTCAACGCCGGTCTGATGCTGGCCCTGGCCCTGTGGCTCTATGGCCGATCTCAGACCGCCAGCGGCACGGGCCGTCTCGCCGGGATCGCAGCCGCCCTGTCACTGATCGCCGCGCTGGGCCTCGGCGTCCTGGCCGCCCGCGCCGCGCCCGCCTCGACCGACGCCGCTCCGTCTTCCGCCCATCTGCCGTCGCGCCCCTGGTCCGAAGCCGTGGTTCAGGCGGCCCTGGCCGAGGGCCGTCCGGTTCGGGTCAACTTCACCGCCGACTGGTGCGTCACCTGCAAGATCAACGAGGGCGCGGCCCTGTCCTCGTCGCGCACGGCCGAGGCCATGCAGGCGGCCAACGCCGTCTATCTGGTCGGCGACTGGACCCGCCGCGACGACGCCATCACCGCCGAATTGCAGCGTCATGGCCGCTCCGGCGTTCCACTTTACCTGCTCTATGCGCCAGGTCAGGCTGAACCCCGCGTCCTGCCGCAGCTGCTGACCGAAGGGACCGTCGTCGACGCCTTGAAAGACGCCGCCCGCTGACATCCACCGAAGGAGACCGCCCGATGATCCGTATGCTGACCGTCGCTTCCGCCTCGCTTCTCCTGCTCGCCGCCTGCCAGCAGCAGCCAGTTGCGACGTCCGACAAGGCCGCGCCCGCGGCGACCGAATCCGCGACGCGCGCCATCGCCGGGCCGGGCGACATGGCGCCCGCCTTCACCCTGGTCGACGCCGAGGGCGTCCAGCGCTCGCTGGCCGATTTCAAGGGCAAGACGGTGGTGCTGGAATGGACCAACGAAGGCTGTCCCTTCGTGAAGAAGCACTACAGCGGCGCCATGCAGGCCCTGCAGCGCGATGCGACCGCCGACGGCGTGGTCTGGCTGACCATCATCTCCTCGGCGCCGGGAACCCAGGGCTTCGTCGAGGGCGCAGAGGCCAAGGCCTGGAAGGCCAAACATCAGGCCGCCTTCACCCACCTGCTGCTGGATCCGACCGGCGAGGTCGGCAAGCGCTATGACGCCAAGACCACGCCCGACATGCGCATCATCAACCCCGAGGGACGCCTGATCTACGTCGGCGGCATCGACGACAGGCCGACCAACAAGGTCGAGGACCTGGCCGGCGCTGAGAACTTCGTCCGCGCCGCCCTGGCCGACGCCAAGGCCGGCCGCCCCATCCAGACCGCCTTCGCCCAGCCCTACGGCTGTTCGATCAAATACCCGGAAACAGTCGACAGCTGATTTTTTAAACCGGCCGCAAGTAGCCCAAGGGGCGGTAGGCCCCAAAGAATGCGCCTCAAGTAGCCCGAAGGGCGATAGGCCCTACCGGACTTCCTCGCCGGGCGGCTACGCCGCCGGGCGAGGCGGCGAGGTGATGACCTCGACGTTGTCGTTCAGCAGATAGGCCAGTTCCTCCAGCGCGACCTTGCGCTCGGCGGCGTTGGGGGCGGCTTCGACGGCGGCGACCTTCTTGGGCATGTCCTCGGAAATGCCGCGCAGGATGCATTTCAGGTCATTGTCTGTGCCGCGCTCCTTGAGCACCAGATGGCCCTGCATGTCGCGCGCGGCCAGATCGGTCGCCTGGGCCTTGAAGCCGGTGAAGGCGGCGCCGGTCATGAAGCCGTCAGCGTCCGCATCGCCCGAGGCGATCCAGCCGTCGACAATGGATTTCAGCGCGCCGGAGCGCTCGACCAGATCCGCGAACAGGGGCTCGTGTGCGACCGAGACGGGCGCATCCGCGGCGACCGGCGGCTGGGCGGCCGCTTCGGCGACCGCAGGATCGCTGAGCATCAGGACGGCGGCGAGAATGATTCCGCAGGACATGGGACATCCCTTTTCACTGGCGGCCGAGGGGAAAAGACCAATTGGAAATCCAAGTTGACCCGGCCGTTGATTGAACTCTTCTAGGCCTGAGCCATAAACGAAGAGTTGCAAGCGTCATGCCGAACCCTGGCCGGACGCCGAACGGGGGAACGAAGATGCCGCACGCCGCCTGGACCGAACTGGAAGCCGTCGCCCGCCGCGACGCCGACGCCCGCATCAGCGATCAGTTCGCCGTCGACCCCGATCGCCTGTCGCGCCTGACCGTTGACGCCGCCGGTCTGCATCTGGACCTGTCCAAGCAGAGCTGGACCCACGCCGGCTTCGACGCCGCCCTCGCCCTGGCCCGCGCCGCCGACGTCGACGGCCGCCGCACCGCCCTGTTCGGCGGCGAGGCCGTCAACGCCACCGAAGGCCGGGCGGTCCTGCACCCCGCCCTGCGCGCGCCGGCAGGCGCCGATTTCCACGCCCTGGGCGAAGCCGTTTCCGCCGAGGTCGACGCCGTGCGCGGCCAGATGCGCGACTACGCCCACGCCGTCCGGTCCAGCATCGAGACAGGCGCGACCGGCCGTCCGTTCGAGACCGTGGTCCATATCGGGATCGGCGGGTCGGATCTGGGGCCGCGCGTCATCTGGGACGCCCTGCGCCCGCTCGATCCGGCCATCGACATCCGGTTTGTCGCCAATATCGACCCGCGCGACATGGCCGAGGCCCTGACCGGACTGGACCCGGAAACGACCCTGGTCGTCGTCGTCTCCAAGACCTTCACGACCCAGGAGACCCTGGCCAACGCCGAGGCCGCCAAGGCCTGGCTGGCCGCCGCCCTGCCGGCCGAGGGCATGGCGCGGCACTTCATCGGCGTCACCGCCGCGCCGGAAAAGGCCGCCGCCTTCGGCTGCGGCCGCACCTTCGCCTTCCGCGACTGGGTCGGCGGGCGCTATTCCCTGTGGTCGGCCGTCAGTCTGAGCTGCGTCATCGGTCTGGGCTGGGACGTCTTCCAGGACTTCCTCGACGGCGCCGCCGAACTGGACCGGCACTTCCTGGAAGCCCCGCTGGAGCGCAACGCCCCGATCCTGCTGGCCCTGGCGCAGATCTACAATGTCGACGGCCTGCATCGTCCCGCACGCACCGTCGCGCCCTATGCTCACGCCCTGCGTCGCCTGCCCGCCTTCCTGCAGCAGCTGGAGATGGAATCGAACGGCAAGCGGGTGCGTCGCGACGGCGCGCCGGTGGGCCGCCAGACCTGCCCCGTCGTCTTCGGCGAGCCCGGCACCAACGGCCAGCACGCCTTCTTCCAGCAGATCCATCAGGGCCCGCAGGTGGTCCCGGCCGAGTTCGTCATCGTCGCCTCCACCCACGGCGACGCCTCGGAAAGCCCGCTATGGGCCAACGCCCTGGCCCAGGGTCAGGCCCTGATGCAGGGCAAGTCCGAGGCCCAGGCCCACGCCGAACTGATCGCCTCCGGGGCTTCCGAAGCCGAAGCTGACCGCCTGGCCCCGCACAAGACCTTCCCCGGCAACCGCCCCTCGACTGCGATCCTGATGGAGCGCCTGACGCCGCAGACCCTGGGCGCCCTGATCGCTCTCTATGAGCACAAGACCTTCGTCGAGGGCGTGATCTGGGACATCAACAGCTTCGACCAGTGGGGGGTCGAACTGGGCAAGGTTCTGGCCAAGGCGGTGCTGAAGGACGTGGCGGCCGGCGCTCCGTCGCCTGACCTCGATCCCTCGACGGCGGCCCTGCTGGCGCGGCTGCTGCGCTAGACGAACCCTAGCCCCGGAACCCGTCCTTGGCGGCGCGACGGGCGGCGAAGTCGGATGCGTCGGCGGCGCGCACGAAGGGGTTAAAGGCGCGCTCCACGCCCACGCGGGTCGGCACGGTCGGCTCACCCCGCTCACGGGCGGCGAAGATGGCCTCGGCATGGGCGCGCATCTCGGGCCGGTCGTCCACGCTCAGGGCGAAGCGGGCGTTCGAGGCCGTGTATTCGTGGGCGCAATAGAGCGTCGTCGTCTCAGGCCAGTCAGCGATGCGGCTGAGACTGTCCCACATCTGTTCGGCCGTGCCCTCGAACAGACGGCCGCAGCCCAGGGCGAAGATGACGTCCCCGACGAAGGCCAGATCGTCTTCGACCGCGCGATAGACCACATGGCCCAGGGTGTGGCCGGGCGACAGCACCACCTCGAACGCAGTTTCGCCCAGCCGCACGACGTCGCCGTCAACCACGACGCGATCCAGGGGCGCGGCGCGGCGGACCTCTTCCGGGCCGATGATTTCGCAGCCGGTCTCGGCCTTCAGCCGCTCGTTGCCGCCGGTGTGATCGGGGTGCCAGTGGGTGTTGAGGATCAGGTCCAGTCGGCCCCAGCCCGAGGCTTCCAGATCGGCGAGGATGGCTTCGGCGTCCGGCGTGTCCACGGCGGCGACCAAACCGGTCGCCTCGTCCCGGATCAGGAAGCCGAAGATCTCGGACAGGCAGGGAAACTGGCGCACGGTCAGGGTCATATGAACATCCTAGCAGGCAAGTGAGCGGCGCGCGCCCACCACGATCCGCTCATCCCGGCCTCCGCGGGGATGAGCGGAAATCACAAGGCCCCGCCGACATTCATCGCGATTTCAGCCATACTGCATCCATGCGGCGCAGCATCGACGATCTTCGCACCTTCTACGGCGAGCCGACCGGGGCGCTGGTGCGGCGCGTGCTGGCGCGAAGGCTGGAGGACGCCTGGGGCGAGGCCGAGGGCTGCGACGTCCTGGGCCTGGGCTACGCCACGCCCTGGCTGGACGGTTTCGTGGGCGCGCGGCGCGTCATCGCCGCCATGCCGGGCGGACAGGGCGCCGAGCAGTGGGCGACGGCGGGGCGCAACCGCACGCTTCTGGTCGATGAAAGACGCCTGCCCTTCGCCGCCGGGACCTTTGACCGCATCCTGCTGGTTCATGCCCTGGAAGAGGCCGACGATCCTCGCGCCCTGCTGACCGAGGCGGTGCGGACCCTGGCCCCGGCCGGGCGCATCATCCTGGCCACGGCGGCGCGCGGCGGGATGTGGGCGCGGGCCGAGACCACCCCCTTCGGCCACGGCCGCCCCTTCACGCGCGGCCAGTTGGAGCGGCTGGTGCGCGACGTGGGGCTGGAGCCCGCCGCCTGGTCGCAGGCCCTCTATGTCCCGCCCTGGCGGCCCCTGCTGCCGATGGCCGACGGGATCGAGCAGGTGGGCCGCTGGGTGTTTCCGGGGGCGGCGGGCCTGATCATGCTGGAGGCCACACGCCAGTCCTATGCCCGCATCCGCCCCCAGGGCCTGGCCCAGGCTGTGCTGGCGGGACGCCCCGCCCTGACCCCCTCGCCCGCCTCGCGCGACCATGGGCCGCCTGCCCATGCTCTGGTCGGCGAGCGCAAACGGCCTTAAGGCGAGCCCATGCAACGACTGATCATCATGCGTCACGCCCAGGCCGAAAAGAGCGCGCCCGGCGGCGACGTCGACCGCCCCCTGTCCAAGCATGGTCGTCACGACGCCCTGGCCATGGGGAAGGCCCTGGCTGAACGCGGCCTGCGCCCCGACACCGCCCTGGTGTCCAGCGCCCGGCGCACGCATCAGACCTGGGATGCGGTCAGCGAGGCCATGGGCGACGTCGAGGTGCATCTGTCGCCCGCTCTCTACAACGCCTCATCGGACGTGCTGCGTCGCGCGGTCGAGGCCGCCGAGGATCAGGCCGGCTGTCTGATTCTGGTGGCGCATAATCCAGGCGTTCACCAACTGGCGGTCGAATACCTGATCGAGAGCGCCGCCTCGCCCGGCGTCATGGACAAGATGAGCGGCGGCTTCCCCACCGGAGCGGCGGCCATCTTCACCGTCGATGTGGCCGGACGACCGTCCTATGAGGGCTGGCTGACTCCGCACGATCTCGAAAAATGACTGACGCCCCGCCGACCACCGCCTTCAAGATTTTGAGCCGCGCCGACTGGCGCGCGACCTTGGCCGAGGGCGCCTATGACGGCTCGCCCGTCGACCGCGCAGACGGCTACATCCACCTGTCCGCCGCTGATC
>JALAGW010000085.1 GCA_022712235.1 Brevundimonas sp.
ACGAAAAGGCTCGTCAGGAAGGCAAGAACATGGCCGACGCCGCTCAGGCGGTCGGCGCCCGCCTGGTGCAACTGCCGCCCTTCACTGCTGACGGTCGTCTGCCCGATGGTCAGCCGCTGAACGCCCCGCGCCAGATCTTCGAGTCGGCCTACGCCCTGTCCAAGGGTGGCGAGAGCGACATCATCGACGCCGGCGAAGGCCAGTATTTCGCGGTCCGCGTCGATGAGATTCGTCCGGCGTCGCTGCCGACCCTGGCCGAAGTCCGCGCGCCTCTGGCCCAGCAATGGACCCTGCGTGAAAACGCCCGCCGCCTGTCCGCCAAGGCCGAGGAACTCGCTGGCCGCATCCGCGCCGGCGAGGACATCGCCAAGGTGGCCGCTTCGGCCGGCGCTCAACTGTCGACCCGCGCCGGCGTTCAGCAGAGCCAGGCCAGCCAGACCGAACTGGGCGAAGGCGTCCTGCGCGGCCTGTTCGGCCAGGGCAAGGGTCAGGTCTTCACCGGCGCCCAGTCGGCCAACAGCTTCGTGGTCGGCCATGTCGACGCCATCCATGGCGCTGTCCCGGCTCTGGCCGCCCCGCTGGTCGAACAGGTTCGTCCGCGCCTGACCCAGGCGATGGCCAACGCCATGGTCGAGCAAAGCTTCAACGCCGCCGCTGCGCGCGTGAAGGCCAAGAACGACCCCGCCGCCGCCATCACCGCCCTGGGCATCGAAGCCCCGGCCGCCGCTCCCGCGGCTCCCGCCACCCCTGCGCCCGCCAAGAAATGAGCGCAGGCGTCGGACAGGAAACTGAACGCGCTGCGTTTGTCTCGGGCCTGATCTCAGGCCGTCCCCAGGTCGTCGTTCGTCGCCTGATCGACGACCTGGAGACGCCGGTCTCGGCCTTCCTCAAGGTCGGGCACGGACGGCCCTACGCCAGCCTTTTCGAGTCTGTCGAAGGCGGGGCGGTCAACGGCCGCTATTCCTTTGTCACCCTGGCTCCTGACGTCGTCTGGCGCTGCCGCGACGGCAAGGCTGAAATGGCGCGAGGCGAGGCCGTCCTGTCCGACCGCTTCACGCCCGAGGATCGCCCCGCGCTGGACTCCCTGCGCGCACTGATTGCGGCGACGAAGTTCGACCTGCCCGCCGACCTGCCGCCCATGGCGGCGGGCCTGTTCGGCGTCTTCGGCTATGACATGGTCCGGTTGCTGGAGCCGCTCGGCGCCGCCAATCCCGACCCGCTGAGCCTGCCCGACGCCGTCATGGCGCGCCCGTCCCTGGTCGCCATCTTCGATTCGGTGAAGCACGAGATCGTCCTGATCGCCGCCGCCTATCCCGACAGCGGCGCCGACGCGGACACCGCCTTTGACGCCGCCATCGCCCGCCTCGACGACTTCGAGGACCGCCTACGCGGCCCTCTGCCAATCCAGCGCGAGGCCGAGCCGGTTCCCGCCCCCGACTTCCGTTCACCGGTCGACGCCGCCGGCTTCGACGCCATGGTGGCCAAGGCCAAGGAATACATCGCCGCCGGCGACATCTTCCAGGTCGTGCTAGCCCACCGCTTCTCGGCGCCCTGGAGCCAGGACCCCTTCGCCTTCTATCGCTCGCTGCGTCGCGGCAACCCATCGCCCTATCTCTTCTTCCTCGACTACGTCGATTTCCAGCTGGCTGGGTCCAGCCCGGAAATCCTGGTTCGGTTGAAGGACGGACGCGTCACGATCCGCCCCCTGGCCGGCACCCGCCCGCGCGGCGCCACGCCGGAACTGGACAGGGCGCTGGAGGTCGAGCTGCTGGCCGATCCCAAGGAACGGGCCGAGCACCTGATGCTGCTGGACCTGGGCCGCAACGACGTGGGCCGCGTCTCGTCGCCCGGCTCGGTCGAGGTGACGGAAAGCTTCGTCGTCGAGCGCTACAGTCAGGTCATGCACATCGTCTCCAACGTGAACGGCGCGGCTGATCCCAAACTGGATGCGGTGGATACGCTTCTGGCCGCCCTGCCCGCCGGCACCCTGTCCGGCGCACCCAAGGTCCGGGCCATGGAGATCATCGACGAACTGGAGACCGAGAAGCGCGGCGTCGGCTACGGCGGCGGCGTGGGCTATATCTCGGCCAACGGCGAGGCGGACATCTGCATCGTCCTACGCACCGCCATGTTCGCTAAAGACAAGATCTTCGTTCAGGCTGGCGCCGGCGTCGTCGCCGACAGCGATCCCGCCGCCGAATACGCCGAAACCCTGGCCAAGGCCCGCGCTCCGATGAAGGCGGCCGAGGACGCGTGGCGATTCACCGCGACCACTCGCCGCCAGGGCGCCGACGGCAAGATCTAAGGATTGGAAACCGTGGAACCCTGGTCGAACGACACGCCGGGGCCCACGACCATGGTCCCCGCCAGCAACACCGCCGCTGTCGCGGCGAAGGCCGCGGCCGCCAGCAGGCGCAGCGGCTTGGGTTGTTCTGTAGCCGGCTCGTCGAGCAGGGCCTGGGCGTCGCGGATGGCTTCTAAGCGGGTCAAGACGGATTTCTTCCGATGGCGATGCTCCTTGTATCGCGCGGACAGCTTAACGTCCGCTTTCAGTCCGCCTTCGCTTGGCGCGTCGTCCCTCCCGTCCTAAGAACCCTGCCATGATCCTCGTCGTCGATAACTACGACAGCTTTACCTACAACCTCGTCCACTACCTCGCGGAACTGGGCGCCCGGACTCATGTCGTCCGCAACGATGACCTGACGGTGGATGAAGCCTGGGCCTTAAAGCCCGAGGCCGTGCTGCTGTCGCCGGGCCCCTGCGATCCCGATCAGGCCGGCATCTGCCTGCCTATTCTGAAGACCGCGCCGCTGGACATGCCGATCTTCGGCGTCTGCCTGGGCCACCAGGCCATCGGTCAGGCCTTCGGCGGCGACGTCATCCGCGCCAAGACCCTGATGCACGGCAAGACCTCGCCGATCGAACATGAGGGCCGCAGCCTGTTCAAGGGTCTGCCCTCGCCCTTCACCGCCACCCGTTATCACTCGCTGGCCGTGCGCCGCGAGACCCTGCCGGATGAGTTGGAAGTCACCGCCTGGACCGCCGACGGCGAGATCATGGGCCTGGCTCACCGCACGCGGCCGATTCACGGCGTCCAGTTCCACCCGGAATCCATCGCCACCGAGCACGGCCACGAAATGATCGCCAACTTCCTCGACCTGGCGGGCGTCAAACGACTGGCCACGGTCTGAGGCCATGGACGGTTTCAAGCCTCTGCTGGGCAAGCTGGTCGACGGACGCGTCCTGACGCCGGATGCAGCCCACGCCTTCTTCTCCGCCTGCCTGCGCGGCGAGCCCCCCCCCTCACAAGTCGCCGCCGCCGTCACCGCCCTGCGCATCCGGGGCGAGACGGTGGACGAGATCGTCGCCTTCGCCACCGCCATGCGCGACGCCGCCCTGTCGCTGAACCACCCCTTCGACGAGGTGATCGACACCTGCGGCACCGGCGGCGACGGCCAGCACACCTATAATGTCTCGACGGCGGCCGCCTTCGTCCTGGCCGGCGCGGGGCTCAAGGTCGCCAAGCATGGCAACCGCGCCATCAGCTCGAAATCCGGCTCGTCCGACGTGCTGACGGCGCTGGGCGTCAACCTCGACGCCGCCATCCCGCAGCAGGCCCGCGCCCTGGATCAAGCGGGCATCGCCTTCCTGTTCGCCCCCACCTACCACGGGGCCATGCGCCACGTCGGGCCGGTTCGCGCCGAGATCGGTTTCCGCACGGTTTTCAATCTTCTGGGACCGCTTTGTAATCCGGCCCATGCAAACCGTCAGGTCATGGGCGTCTATGATCCCGCTCTGCTGGAGCCTCTGGCCGAGGTGCTGGGCCGCCTGGGCGCCCGGCGCGCCTGGACCGTCCACGGTCAGGGTCTGGACGAGCTGACCACGACCGGCCCGACCGAGGTGGCCGAGTGGAAGGACGGCGCCGTCCGCCGCTTCACCGTCACTC
>JALAGW010000010.1 GCA_022712235.1 Brevundimonas sp.
CATCGACGCCGATACTCCCAATGCGCAAATCCTGCCGCGGACCCTGAGCTGGCCGCATCTGCTCGCCATGGGCGTGGGCGCTATTGTCGGCACCGGCATCCTGACCCTGATCGGCATCGGCGCCGACAAGGCCGGTCCCGCCGTCCTGCTGTCCTTCCTGATCGCGGGCTTCGTCTGCGCCTGCGCCGCCCTGGCCTATGCCGAGATGGCGTCGATGATCCCGGCCTCGGGCAGCGCCTACACCTACTCCTATGTGGTCATGGGCGAGGTCTTCGCCTGGATCATCGGCTGGAGCCTGATCCTGGAATACAGCCTGGTGGTCAGCGCGGTGGCCGTCAGCTGGTCCGGTTACGCCGCGCCCCTTCTGAACGGCTGGGCGGGCGTGCCCATGGCCCTGATGCAGGCGCCCCACGCGGGCGGGATCGCCAACCTGCCCGCCCTCTTCATCATCGCCGTCGTCGCCGCCCTGCTGATCGCCGGCACGCGCAAGAGCGCCGGCCTGACCATGATCCTGGTGGCGGTGAAGCTGTCGGCCCTGGCCGTCTTCGTCTGGTTCGCCCTGCCCCATTTCGACGCCGCCAACCTGGAGCCCTTCAGCCCCTATGGTTTCGCTCGCAACATGGGCCCCGACGGCGTCGAGCGCGGCATCATGGCCGCCGCCGCCATCATCTTCTCGGCCTTCTACGGTTTCGACGCCATCGCCACCGCCGCCGAAGAAACCCGCAATCCCAGGCGCGACCTGGCCATCGGCATCATCGGCTCCATGTTCGCCTGCGCCGCCATCTATACGATCATCGCCCTGGCGGCCCTGGGGGCCACGCCCTTCATCCAGTTCGCCAACAGCCCCGAGCCCCTGGCTCTGATCCTGCGCGAGATCAATCAGCCGGGCGCCGCCCGCTTCCTGGCCGTGACCGCCGTCATCACCCTGCCGACCGTCATCATGGCCTTCTTCTATGGTCAGAGCCGAATCTTCTTCGTCATGGCGCGCGACGGCCTGCTGCCTCACGGCCTGTCCAGGGTGTCGAAGGGGGGCCGCCCGATCCGCATCACCCTGTTCACGGTCGCCATCGTCGGCGCCATCAGCCTCTTCCTGCCGCTGGACGAGATCGTCGCCCTGGCCAACGCCGGGTCCCTGGTCGCCTTTACGGCGGTGGCGGTCTGCATGCTGATCATGCGCCGTCGCGCGCCCGACGCCCCGCGCGGCTTCCGCACGCCCCTGGCCTGGGTCATCGGCCCCATCGCCATCGCCGGCTGCCTCTATCTGCTGGCCAGCCTGCCGCAGAAGACCCATCTGTGGTTCCTGTTCTGGAACCTGGCGGGAATCGCCGTCTATCTGGCCTATGGCCGTCGCCACAGCCTGGCGGGCAAGCCGGTCTCTTAAGCCAGGGCCTTGCGGTCCAGCTGATCGACGCGCGTCACGCCGGTCAGGGCCATGGCCACCTTCATCTCCGCGGCCATCAGGTTCAGCACATGGGCGACGCCCGCCTCGCCGCGCGCCGCCAGGGCATAGGCCCAGGCCCGGCCGATCAGCACCCCGTCGGCGCCGAGCGCCAGCATCCGCGCCACGTCCAGACCGCTGCGAATCCCGCCGTCGGCCAGGATGGTCAGCCGCCCCTCGACCGCATCGGCGATGGGCGGCAGGGCGCGGGTCGAGGACAGGACGCCGTCCAGTTGACGCCCGCCATGGTTCGACACCACCAGACCGTCCGCGCCCAGATCGGCCACGCGTTTCGCATCATCCGCGTCCAGCACGCCCTTGATGATCAGCGGCCCCTTCCAGCGCTCGCGCACCCAGGCCAGATCGTCCCAGGTGACAGTGGGATCGAAGTTGTCACGCATCCAGGCGAAGAAGTCGTCGATGCCCGTCTTGCCCTTCAGCACCGGGGCAACATTGCCCAGCGAATGCGGACCGCCCCGAACGCCGACATCCCAGGCCCAGGCAGGACGCCCCACCGCCTGCAGGGCGCGGCGCATGTCGCCGAAGAAGCCCGAAGCCCCGGCCAGCCCCGAGTGATAGTCACGATAGCGCGACCCCGGCACCGGCATGTCGACGGTGAAGATCAGGGCCGGGCATTTCGCCGCCTCCGCCAGATCCAGCAGGTCCGCCATGAAGGCGCGATCGCGGATCATGTAGAGCTGGAACCAGAAAGGCGTCGGACTGCCCGCCGCCACTTCGCCGATCGAACAGGCGCCGACCGTGGACAGGGTGAAGGGCACGCCGAAGGCGGCTGCGGCGCGGGCGGCCTGAACCTCGCCGCGCCTCGCATTCATCCCCGCCAGCCCGACGGGCGCCAGCGCGACCGGCAGGCTGCCCTTCTGTCCGCACAACGTCGCTGACAGGTCGATGTCCGACACGTCGCGCAACACCCGCTGACGCAGGGCCACGTCGCGCAGGTCGCTGACGTTCCGCCCCAGCGTCGCCTCGGCATAGGAGCCGCCGTCGATGTATTCGAACAGGAAGCGCGGCAGGCGCCGACGCGCCAGCTCGCGATAGTCGGTGATAGAGGCCGCCTTCACTATGAACGGCCTATTGCAGGTTCACGAAGGCGCCGCCGTCGACCAGCAGGGCCGCGCCGGTGACATAGGCCGCCATGTCCGAGGCCAGGAAGGCGACCGCGCCGCCGATGTCCTCGGGCTGGCCCAGACGGCCCAGCGGAATGCGGCCTTCCATGTATTCACGCTTCTTCGGATCGGCCAGGTCGTCCTTGTTGATGTCGGTCAGGATGGTGCCCGGCAGCACCGAATTGCAGCGGATGCCGTGCTTGCCCAGGGCGATGGCGCAGGACTGCATCAGGCTGTGCACCCCCGCCTTGGTCGGGGTGTAGTGGGTCTGGAACTCGCCGCCGACCAGGGCCGAGATAGAACTGATGGCGACAATCGCCCCACCGTTCCCCTGCTTGACCATCTGGTTCGCCGCCGCCTGGGTCATGAAGTAGGCGCCGTGCAGGTTGACCTCCATGGTCCGCTTCAGCGTCTCCGCCGGCATGTCGAGGAAGGCGTGGAAGGGGCAGATGCCGGCGTTGGAGACGAAGACGTCCACCTTGCCGAAGGCCTCGACCGCCGCCTGCACAAAGGCCGCCGCCGTTTCCGGCAGGGCCACGTCGCCCTCGACCGAGATGCAGCGCCGGCCATGGGCCTCGACCGCCGCGATCACTTCGGCGGCGGCGTCGCCGCCCGAGTGGCTGTTGATGGCCACGTCCGCGCCCTGTTTGGCCATTTCCACGGCCACGGCGGCCCCGATGCCTCGCGATCCTCCGGTGATGAGGACGACCTTGTCTTTAAGCAGCATGGGGGCTCCGTATAATCTCAGTGAGTTCAGGGTTTGGGGGTCCAGCCCAGGTCGCCGCTGATGGCGTTGGCGGCGTCGGTGACCGTCTTGGTCAGCTCGGCCATCCGGGCGTCGGACATGTATTGGGCGGCGGACGAGACGCTGATCGCGGCGACCACATGGCCGTCGACCGAACGGATCGGCGCGGCGACGCAGCGGACCTGATCCTCGTTTTCCTCAAGGTCGAAGGCGTAGCCCTTCTCGGCATAGCCGCGCATCCGCTCCATCCAGACGGCGCGGGCGGCCGAATCCACCGGCGCGCCCTCGGGAGCGTAGAAGTCGCTCCACTCCGGCTCGGACTTGTCGAGAATCAGGGCTTTGCCCAGACCGGTCGAAGCGATGGGGTGACGCTCGCCCAGACGCGAACCGATGTTGACCCGGCGACGTCCCGGCACCTTGTCCAGGTAAAGCGCGAAGCGGCCGTCCAGTACGCCCAGATGCACCGTGTCGTCGGTCGCGGCAGACAGGTGCTCCAGCCAGGGTCGCGCCACGCGCGGCAGATGCATCTGCTGGCTGGCGGCGTGGCCCAGCTCCAACAGCTTGGGGCCCAGCGAGTAGCCCTCGCGCGGGCGGAAGGACAGGATACGCCGATCCACCAGGGCCGAGGCCAGGCGGTGGGTCGTGCTGCGCGTCAGCTCCAGCTTCTCGGACAGCTCGGCCAGGGGCAGCGAGCCGTCGATCAGCGCATCGATGACATCCAGACCACGCAGTAGGGTCTGACTGCCGGAGGCCGCCTTGGCCCCGGTTTCCTCTTCGCCCTCGACTTGCTCGGTCTTGATTGACGTCATTCGTCCCATCTCGTAATCCTCATTCCCAGAATGTAGCAAAACACGCAAGCGGGCCGCTCAAATGGTTGGCAAGTTTGACGGGTCGCACGGAGGAACGCCAGTGAAATCCCGCATGATGGGAGCCGATTACCGCATTTCGGTGATTTGCCAATGAGCCGCCTGCCGAAAATCAAACACGTCCGTGCTTTTGTCGTGAAAAACGACGGCACGGGCGGCGGCGCCGACTATCACGATCAGGGCGACGGCCACTGGATCGACGACCACATCGCCACCCCGATGGCCAGGTATCCGGAATATCGTCAGAGCCGCCGCAGCTTCGGCATCAATGTGCTGGGCACCCTGGTCGTCGAGATCGAGGCCGACAACGGCGTGGTCGGCTTCGCCGTCACGACCGGCGGCGAACCCGCCGCCTATATCGTCGAGAAGCATCTGGCCCGCTTCCTGGAGGGCCGCGATCCGTCCGAGGTCGAGAAGATCTGGGACCAGATGTATTTCTCGACCCAGTATTACGGCCGCAAGGGTCTGGTGGTGAACGCCATCTCCGGCGTCGATCTGGCGCTGTGGGACCTGCTGGGCCGCCTGCGTCAGGAGCCGGTCTTCGCCATGCTGGGCGGTGCGGTTCGCGACGAACTGACCTTCTACGCGACGGGCGCGCGCCCGGATAAGGCCAAGGACCTGGGCTTCATCGGCGGCAAGATGCCCCTCCACCACGGCCCGGCCGAAGGGGAAGAGGGCCTGCGCAAGAACCTGGCCGAGCTTGAAGCCATGCGGAACGCCTGCGGCGACGACTTCTGGCTGATGTTCGACTGCTGGATGGCGCTGGACCTCAACTACGCCACCCGCCTGGCCCACGAAGCCCACAAGCTGGGTCTGAAGTGGATCGAGGAGGCCCTCAGCCCGGACGACTACTGGGGCTATCAGGCGCTGAAGAAGAATGCGCCCAAGGGCATGCTGGTCACCACCGGCGAGCATGAAGCCACCCGCTGGGGCTTCCGCATGCTGCTGGAAATGGAATGCTGCGACATCATCCAGCCCGACGTGGGCTGGTGCGGCGGCGTCACCGAGCTTCAGAAAATCTCGGCCTTGGCCGACTCCAAAGGCGTGCTGATGATCCCGCACGGATCGAGCGTCTATTCCTACCACTTCGTCGTGACGCGCCATAACAGCCCGTTTGCGGAGTTCCTGATGATGGCCCCCGGCGCCGACGAGGTCGTGCCCATGTTCCATCCGCAACTGATCGGCGAGCCCGTTCCGGTGAACGGCAAGCTGAAGGTTCCCGACACCCCCGGCTTCGGCGTCGAACTGAACCGCGACATCGCCCTGCATCGCCCCTACGCCCGCTAAGAAGGCACTATTCCATGAAACTCCTGCGTTATGGCCCTGTGGGCCAGGAAAAGCCCGGCACCCTGGACGCCGAGGGCCGCATCCGCGACCTCTCGGGCGTCGTCGCCGACATCACCCCCGACCAGCTGTGGGGCGAAGGCCTCGCCACGCTCAAGGCCATTGATCCGGCCACCCTGCCCCTGGTCGAGGGCCAGCCGCGCTACGGCGTGCCGGTGAACGGCGTGCGCAAATTCATCGCCATCGGCCTGAACTTCGCCGACCACGCCGCCGAATCCAACCTGCCGATTCCGGAAGAGCCCGTGGTCTTCACCAAGGCCGTCTCCTGTTTGACGGGCCCGAACGACACCGTTGTCATTCCCCGCGGCTCCGAAAAGACCGACTGGGAAGTCGAACTGGGCATCGTCATCGGCAAGCACGCCTCCTACGTGGAACAGGCCGACGCCCTGGACCACGTCGCCGGCTACGTCCTGATCAACGACGTGTCCGAACGCGCCTTCCAGACCGAGCGCGGCGGCACATGGGACAAGGGCAAGGGTTGCGACACCTTCGGCCCGGTCGGCCCCTGGATCGTCACCACCGACGAGGTCGGCGACGTCCAGACCCTGGACATGTGGCTGGACCTCAACGGCAAGCGCATGCAGACCGGTAACACCCAGACCATGATTTTCGGCGTGGCCGAGATCGTCGCCTACGTCAGCCAGTTCATGACCCTGGAGCCCGGCGACCTGATCACCACCGGCACTCCGCCCGGCGTCGGTCTGGGCCAGAAGCCCGAGCCCTTCTATTTGAAGGCGGGCGACGTCATGGAGCTGGGCATCGAGAAGCTGGGCGTGCAGCGCCAGCAGGTCGTCGCCTGGTCGAAGGACGCCGCCGCATGAGCGCCTATGAAGGACGTTTCGCCGGCCGCACCGCCGTCGTCACCGGCGGCGCCTCAGGCCTCGGCAAGGCCTCGGCCGCCCGCATCGTCGCCGAGGGCGGCAAGGTCGTCCTGTGGGACCTGAACGAAGACGCGCTGAAGGCCGCCGCCGAGGAAGTCGGGGCCGTCGCCACCGTGGCCCTGGACGTGGCCGATCCGGCCGCCGTTGAGGCCGCCGCCAGGACCTCGCATGAAGCCCTGGGCGGCCGCATCGACATCCTGGTCGCCTCGGCCGGCATCACCGGCGCCACCGTTCCGGTGCACGAGTTCCCGCTCGACAGCTGGAAGCGCGTGGTCGACATCAACCTGAACGGCGTCTTCTACTGCTGCCGCGCGGTCACCCCTTACATGCTGGCCGAAGGCTATGGCCGCATCGTCAACGTGGCCTCGGTCGCGGGCAAGGAAGGCAATCCCAACGCCAGCGCCTACTCGGCGTCCAAGGCCGGCGTGATCGGCTTCACCAAATCCCTGGGCAAGGAGCTGGCCGGCAAGGGCGTCATCGCCAACAGCCTGACCCCCGCCACCTTCGAACGCCCGATCCTGGCGCAGCTGCCGCAGAGCCAGGTCGACTACATGCGCTCCAAAATTCCGATGGGTCGCCTGGGCGAGGTGGACGAAAGCGCCGCCATGGTCTGCTTCATGGCCTCCGAGGAATGCAGCTTCACCACCGCCTCGACGTTCGATACGTCGGGCGGACGTACGACCTACTGAGGAGCCGCAGGTGGGCCGCGACCTTCGCATCGTCGATAGCCACGTCCACCTGTGGGACCTGTCGCGCGCTCGATACGGCTGGCTGCAGGACGATCCCCTGCCGAACAATCCGGCGGGGGACATGGCCCCGATCGCGCATCGCGACTACCTGCTGAAGGACTACCTGGCCGATACGGCGAACTGGCGCGTGGACAAGATCGTCCACGTCGAGGCCGGCCAGCCGCGCGGACAGCAGCTGGCGGAGACCGACTGGCTGCAGGCCCTGGCGGACAACTACGGCTATCCCCAGGGCATCGTCGCCGGCGCCGACCTGACCGACCCTGATCTGGACGCCCTGCTGGAGGCCCACGCCGCCCGGCCCAACGTCCGGGGCGTGCGCCAGATCGTCTGCTGGCACGCCGATCCCAAGAAGACCTACAATCCCTCCGACCCCCTGCTCGACCCGATCTGGCGCGCGGGCTTCGGCAAGCTGGCCCGCCACGGCCTGTCGTTCGACCTGCAGCTCTATCCGTCGCAGATGGCCGGCGCCGTCGAACTGGCCGACGCCCACCCCGACATTCCCCTGATCATCAACCACGCCGGCCTGCCGACCGATCGCGACGACGCAGGCATGGCCGTCTGGCGCGCCGGGCTGAAGGCCCTGGCCGAACGCCCCCAGGTCTCGATCAAGATCTCCGGCCTCGGCATCACCGACCGCGCCTGGACCCTGCACTCCATCCAGCCGATCGTGCTGGAGTGCATCGAGGCCTTCGGCACGCGGCGCGCCATGTTCGCCAGCGACTTCCCCGTCGAACGGGTCCACGGGACCTTCGACGCCTTCTACTCCGCCTTCGACGACATCACGCGCCACTTCAGCGGCGATGAACGGGACGGCCTGTTCGCCGCCAACGCCGAGGCGATCTACCGCATCTGACCCCCGCCATTCGCCGAGCCCGCACGAAGACGGCGCCGGTCCCGAGGAAGCTCAAGAGGACGACATGAGTATCGAAACCGACGCCGCCCACACCCCCGGCGGTCTCGCCGTGCCCGCCGGCAACCTGCGCGGTCCCCTGGCCTTCGCCATCGCCTGCTTCCTGATCTGGGGTCTGGCCTATGGCCTGCTGGATGTCCTGAACAAGCATTTCCAGGACACGCTCAGCATCAGCCACGCCGACAGCGCCTGGCTGCAGATCGCCTATTTCGGCGCCTATCTGCTGCTCAGCGTCCCCGCGGGCATGCTGCTGAACGCGCGCGGGTACAAGTTCGGCATCGTCACCGGCCTGATGGTCGCGGCGGTCGGCGCCCTGCTCTTCATTCCGGCGGCCAGCGCGGGCGCCTTCCTGCCCTTCGTCGGCTCGATGTTCGTTCTCGCGGCAGGGCTCTGCATCCTTGAGACCAGCGCCGACACCTATGTGAACGTGCTGGGCGACCCGGCACGCGCGCCCCAGCGCCTGAACCTGGCCCAGTCCTTCAACGCCCTGGGCGTCTTCTTCGGCCCCCTGATCGGCGGCGCGGTCTTCTTCAGCCCGGCCACGACCGAGGCTCTGGGCGGCGCCACCCGTTCCATCCAGATCGTCTATGGCCTGATCGCCCTCGGCGTCGTGCTGTTCGCCCTGGTGGTGTGGCGCGCCCGTCTGCCCGAAACGGGCCTGGCCGACCACGGTGGCGAGGACGCCGGCGGCGTCGCCAAGCCGCTGTCCAAGCAGCCGCACTTCGTCGCGGGCGTCATCACCCAGGCCCTCTACATCGGCGCCCAGGTCGGCATCGGCGCCTTCTTCATCAATCTGGTGACGCAGAACTGGCAGGGTCTGAGCGCCCAGACCGGCGCCTTCATGCTGTCGCTGGCCGCCATCGGCTATCTGGTCGGCCGCTTCGCCGCGACCGCCCTGCTGCTGAAGGTCAAGCCGCGCGCCCTGCTGACCGCCTATGGCGTCATCAACGTCATTCTGACGCTGATCGTCGCCGCCGGGATCGACAAGGTGTCGCCGATCGCCCTGATCGCCGTCTTCTTCTTCATGTCCACCATGTTCGCCACCATCTTCGCCCTCGGCACCACCGGCCTGGGCGCCGCGACCAAGAAGGCCTCGTCCCTGATGGTCATGGCCATCGGCGGCGGCGTCCTGCTGCCCTGGCCGATGGGCAAGATTTCCGATCTCTATGGCGCCAATGTCGCCTTCCTGCTGCCCGCCGCCTGCTTCGTCGTCGTCGCCTGGTACGGCTGGAAGGGCGCCGGTCTGGGTCTGAAGACGGAGGCCAACTGATGCGTCTGCGTTCCGCCCTGCTCGCCTTCACCCTGCTGGCCGGCCCAGTCGCTCTTCCGCTGGGGGCCTGCGCCCAGACAGTGCAGCCCGCCTCGGCCGTCGCCCCTGCTGCCCCGATCGACCGGCAGGCCCTGGCCCAGCGTCACAATGTGACGCTGACCGCCATCGACCGTCACGCCCCGATCATGCTGGGCAACGGCGACCTGGGCTTTACCGCCGACATCACCGGCCTGCAGACCTTCCCCGAGCAGTATTCGGAACTGGCCCCCCTGCTGACCATGGCCCAGTGGGCCTGGCACAGCTTCCCCAACCCCGAGGGCTATACCGAGCAGAACGGGCTGGTGAACGTCCCCGTCCCCGGTCGGGGCGAGCAGCCCTATGCCTGGATGAAGTCCTGGGCCGAGGCCGAGACCAACCCGGCCTTCACCTGGCTGCGGGCCAATCCGCACCGCATCTCGCTCAGCCGCATCGGCCTGAGCTTCAACGACGGCCGCGCCCTGGACTTCGCCAAAGTGGCCAGCACACACCAGACCCTGGACCTGTGGTCTGGCGCCCTGACCAGCCGCTTCACCTATGACGGCCAGCCGGTCGAGGTCGTGACCCGCGTCCACCCTGAACTCGACATGGTCATGGTCGAGATCGCTTCCCCGCTCGTCGCGTCTCAGGGCCTGGGCGTTCAGGTCCGCTATCCCGGCGTCAATCCCGCCATCAATCCCGACCCGACCAGCTTCGACGGCGCGGGCGCCCAGAGCCTCGAGATCGTCGCCTTCGACACCGGCGACGTCCGCATCCGCCGCAGCCTGGACGACACCACCTATTATTCCGGCATCACCGCCTCGGGTAAGATCGAGCAAAACGGCGCCGACAGCTTCAGCGTCGTCTCCAGCGGTCGCGACCGGCTGACCGTCATGGTCCGCTTCGACCAGCAGGCGGACACGACCAAGGCCCCCGCCTATTCCGCCAGCGTTCAGGCCGTAACCACGCACTGTAACGCCTTCTGGCCCCAGGGCGGCGCCGTCGACTTCACCGGCTCGACCGACCCGCGCGCGCATGAGCTGGAACGTCGCGTGGGGCTGTCGCAATACCTGTCCGCCGTGAACGGCGCGGGCGAACTGCCGCCGCAGGAAGAAGGCCTCTTCTCCAACTCCTGGTACGGCAAGTTCCATCTGGAGATGCACCCCTGGCACGCCGGCTGGCAGGCCATGTGGGGCCGCCCCGAGATGCTGGAGCGCAGCCTGCCCTGGTATCTCGGCAATCTCGACAACGCCCGCGCCGAGGCCGCGCGCCACGGCGTCAGGGGCGCCTGGTGGCCCAAGATGGTCGGGCCGGAGGGCCGCAACAGCCCCAGCCTGGTCTCGCCCTTCATCATGTGGCAGCAACCGCACCCGATCCTGCTGGCCGAGCTGGTCTGGCGCTCGGAAAAAGACCCGGCGGTGCTGGCCCGCTACGGCGAACTGGTCGAGGCCACCGCCGACCTGCTGGCCTCCTGGCCGATCGAGGCGAACGGCCGCCTGAACCTGGGGACGCCCCTGATCCCGGCCCAGGAGAATTACGATCCCCTGACCACGATCAATCCGACCTTCGAGGTCGAGTATTTCCGCTGGGCGCTGGAAACCGCGCAACAGTGGCGCCTCCGTCAGGGCCGGCCCCGCCGCGCCGACTGGGATCAGGCTCTGGCGAAGATCGCCCCGCCGGCGATGAAGGACGGCCTCTACCTGCCGGTCGAGAGCGTGCCGGACTTCTGGGAGACGGCCATGTCCGAGGCCTGCCGCAAGCATGCGGCGGCCAGCCAGTGCAAGAACCGCGACCACCCCTCCTTCCTGATGGCCTACGGCTTCATCCCCGGCGCGCGGATCGATCCCGCCGCCATGCGCCGAACCTTCGAGGCGGTGGAGCAGAACTGGGACGTGCGCCAGACCTGGGGCTGGGACTTCCCCATGATGGCCATGACCGCCGCCCGCCTGGGCGAACCAGAAAAGGCCGTCGACTGGCTGTTCGCCGATCTGAAGAACAACCAGTGGGGCGTCACCGGCATGACCCCGCGCGTCCATCTGGACGAGCACGCCGACGAACTGGTGCCGGTGTCCGCCGGGGCTGGCGGCGTCACCATGGCGGTCAATCCCGACGGCGCGGGCTATCGCCGCGCGGCCGAAACCTACTTCCCGTCCAACGGCTCGCTGCTGATGGCGGTGGGCCTGATGGCCGGCGGCTGGGACGGCTCGACCGGCCATGCGCCCGGCTTCCCGAAAGAAGGCTGGACCGTGCGGGTCGAAGGCCTGACGCCCGCGCCCTGAGCGGCGCCGCAATCAAAGAGGAACGCCCCATGACGACGTCCCGCCGACTGGCTCTGAAGGCCCTGCTGGCCGCCCCCGCCCTGGGGGTCGCCGGCGTCGCCCACGCCCAGAGCGCCACTCCCATGC
>JALAGW010000086.1 GCA_022712235.1 Brevundimonas sp.
CCAACGTCGGCACGCCGCGCGACGTCATCGTCGTGCCGACGATGGTTCCGAACAGGGCGCTGCCCGAGATGTGGTCAAAGTCCAGCTCCTGTCCGCCGTCCAGCACATAGAGGACCGGATAGGTCTGGCCGCTTTCAGCATAGCCGGGCGGCAGCCAGACGTTGATCTGGCGCGTCTGGCCCATGACCGTGGAGGGCAGGGCGTAGGACTGGCCGATGACGATGGGCGTCCCGGCGACGGCGGGCGTGTCCTCGACCGTTGCCGCGAGAGCGGATGCGCCGCCCGCCATCGACAAGCCGAGGCTGAGGACGAGGGCTAGGCGGCGCATCAGGCTTAGAGCCGGGCCTTGGCGGCTTCGACCACGGCCTCGGCGGTGATGCCGAACTCGCGGTAGAGGATTTCGGCCGGGGCCGAGGCGCCGAAGCCGGTCATGCCGACGAAGCCGCCGTCTTCACCGATGAAGCGCTCCCAGCCCTGCTTGATCGCGGCTTCCACGGCGACGCGGACGGTGCCGCGGCCGATGACGGCGTCCTGATAGGCCTTGGGCTGCTGCTCGAACAGGGCGAAGCAGGGGACCGAGACGACGCGGGTGGGCGTGCCTTCGGCCTCAAGCGTCTCGGCGGCCTTCAGGGCCAGGGCGACCTCGGTGCCGGTGCCGAACAGGGTGACTTTCGCCTCGCCGTTGGCGGCCCTCAGCTCATAGGCGCCCTTGCGTGACAGGTTCTCGCCTGCGTCGGTCACGCGGACGGCGGGGGTCTTCTGGCGCGACAGGCACATGGCGGTCGGCGTGGTCTTGTTCTGCAGGGCGACCTGCCAGCACTCCAGCGCCTCGACCGTGTCGGCGGGGCGCATGGTCAGCAGGTTGGGGATGGCGCGCAGGGCCGCCAGATGCTCGACCGGCTGGTGCGTCGGGCCGTCTTCACCAAGGCCGATGCTGTCGTGCGTCAGGACGTGAACCACGCGCACGCCCATCAGGGCGCCCAGCCGGATGGCCGGACGGCTGTAGTCCGCGAAGGCCATGAAGGTGCCGCCGTAGGGGATGACCCCGCCGTGCAGCGCGAGACCGTTCATCGCCGCGGCCATGCCGAACTCGCGGATGCCGTAGTTCAGGTAACGACCGGCATAGTCCGGCGCGTCCAGGATCTGGGTGTTCTTGACGAAGGTGTTGTTCGAGCCGGTCAGGTCGGCCGAGCCGCCGACCATTTCGGGGATGGCGTTGAACACCGTCTCCAGCGCCTCGCCCGAGGACTGGCGGGTGGCCAGGGCGGGCGTGTCGACGACCAGTTGCTTCAGCTTGGCTTCCAGAGCCTCGAAGGCGCCGGTGGGCAGGTCGCCGGCCATGGCGCGGGTGAAGTCGTCGCGCTGGGCGTGGTTCAGCAGACGGCCTTCCCAGGCCTTGCGGGCCTTGCCGCCCTGCTTGCCGACCTTGGCCCAGGCCTTCTGGACGCCTTCGGGCAGTTCGAACGGCTCGAACGGCCAGTGCAGGGCCTGACGGGTGGCGGCGATCTCGGTCGCGCCCAGGGCGGCGCCGTGGGTCTTGTGGCTGCCTTCCATGGTGGCGGCGCCCTTGCCGATTTTCGTCTTGCAGGCGATCAGCGTCGGCTTGTCCTGCTTGGTCACCCAGGCCAGGGCCTTCTGGATCTGCTTGTAGTCGTGGCCGTCGATGGCCTTGACCGCCCAGCCCGAGGCCTTGAAGCGGGCCAGCTGGTCGGTGGCGTCCGACAGCGACACCTTGCCGTCGATGGTGATTTCATTGTCGTCCCACAGGACGCACAGCTTGTTCAGCTTCAGGCGACCGGCCAGGGCGATCGCTTCCTGCGACACGCCTTCCATCAGGCAGCCGTCGCCGGCGACGACCCAGGTGCGGTGATCCACCAGATCCTTGCCGAAACGGGCGGCCAGATGCCGTTCCGCCAGGGCGAAACCGACCGAGGTGGCCAGACCCTGACCCAGGGGCCCGGTGGTCGTCTCGATCCCGGCCATGTGGCCGTATTCCGGGTGACCGGCGGTCTTGAAGCCCCACTGGCGGAAGTTTTCCAGCTGTTCGCGGGTCGCGTCCTTGTAGCCCGTCAGGTGCAGCAGGCTGTAGATCAGCATCGAGCCGTGGCCCGCCGACAGGATGAAGCGGTCGCGGTCGGCCCAGTCGGGGCGGCTGGCGTCGAACTTCAGGAATTTCGAGTAGAGGACGGTGGCGACGTCGGCCATGCCCATCGGCATGCCGGGGTGGCCGCTCTTGGCCTTTTCAACGCCGTCCATGGACAGGACGCGGATGGCATCGGCCATCTGCTTGGGCGAAGGCTTGGCGAATGCAGCTTGGGCGTCGGTCACGGCGAGACCTTTCCTCAGGAACAGGATAAAGCGGGGGCGCGCCGCCTTTACCCCGACGCGCGCACAGGTTCTATACGGAATCTGGACGAAAGGACCCCAATGGACGCCGTTACGGCCGCAAAGACACGCATCGACAAGGCCCTGGCCCTGCTGGAACGCAGGGTGCTGGAGCTGAAAGCGCGTCCGGCCACCGCCCCCGCCATCACCGACGACGACCTGTTCGCGCCGCGACCGTCGAACGCCACCGACCTGGTGCGGATCACCGAGCTTGAGGCCGCCGGCCGCGACGCCGCCGAGGCCCTGGGCCGCGCGGCCGAGGCCGTGCGCGAGGTTCTGGCCGAACAGGAGGCGCGCTGATGGCGACCGTTACAGTCGAGGTCAACGGCCGCTCCTACGCCGTCGGTTGCGCCGACGGCCAGGAAGAACGCGTCGCTATTCTGGCGCGTCAGTTCGACAGCCATGTGCGCCAGATCGCCGGCGACGTCGGTCATGTCGGCGATCTGCGTCTGTTTCTCATGGCCTCGCTGATGCTGGCCGATGAACTGCACGAGGCGCGTCAGCGGCTGGAGAACGGCCAGGGGCCGGCGGTGGAGACGGGTCCGAAAAAGGCCCCGCCGCCCCCGCCCGGCGACGGCGTGGCCGAGGCCCTGAACGCAGTGGCGGCGCGCATCGAGAAGATCTGCCAGACGATCTGAAGGCATTCTCCCTCCCAC
>JALAGW010000087.1 GCA_022712235.1 Brevundimonas sp.
GGACGTGCCGGACGACGTCCGTCAGCGCGCCCAGGCCGGGGTTCAGGCTATCGATTCGGGCACGGCCGCCGGTCTGGCCGCCATTGTTCGCGCCGCCGTCGCCCTACCGGCGCCGGCCGCCGCGCCGGCCGCCGCTCCCGCCCAAGCCGCAGCGGCGCGGCTGGCGGCGGTTTCGGCGGCGGCGTGGCCGTCGGCGCCGGCAAGGTCTTCGTTTCCTCTGGCTATCGCAGCATGACGGCGCTGGACGCCGCGACGGGCGCCGAACTGTGGAAGACGTCCGTCGATCTGCCGATCCACGGCGCCCCGACGGTCTCCGGTCAACGCGTCTATGTCATCGACGTCGACAACCAACTGGTGGCTTTCAACGTCAACACGGGTCGTCAGGACTGGTCCTACCGCGGCATCACCGAGCCGGCGCGCATCATGCGCGCTTCCAGCCCGGCGGTCAGCGGCGACACCGTCATCGCGCCCTTCTCGTCGGGTGAACTGGTGGCGCTGCGCGCCGCAAACGGTCAGCCCGTCTGGCAGGAAGTCCTGTCGCGCACCAGCCGCACCAGCGCCCTGTCCGCGCTCCGCGACAGCGCCGGTCGTCCGGTCATCAGCCGCGGCTTCGTCTATGCCGTCAGCCAGTCGGGCGTCCTTCAGTCGATGGACATTCGTTCGGGGCAACCCAAGTGGTCCCTGCCGGTCGCGGGCGTCAATGCGCCCCTGCCGGTCGGCGACGTGGTCTATGTGGTGTCCAAGGCCGGCGAGCTGACCGTGGTCAATCGCGACAGCGGGCAAGTCTATTGGACCCGCGACCTGAACGAGGGGCGTGTTCGCAAGGAAGGCGGCTTCCTGGGCTTCGGCTCCAAGACGGTCCGTCCTGTGTGGTCGGGTCCCATCCTGGCCTCCAACCGTCTGGTGCTGGTGAATTCGGATGGCGAGGTCGTGGCCTTTGATCCGAAGACCGGCGCGTTGCAGTCCAGTCTGAAGCTGGGCGGGGCGGCCTTCATCGCCCCGGCCGCCTATAACGGCGCCCTATATGTCCTCACCGACAAGGGCCAACTGGTCAGCATCCGCTGATCTTTTCCTTGATTTGAGTTAGAAAGCCGACATGGCTCTAAAAGTCGCCATCGTCGGCCGGCCCAATGTGGGCAAGTCGACACTGTTCAACCGACTCGTCGGCAAGCGTTTGGCGCTGGTCGATGACCGCCCAGGCGTGACCCGTGACCGTCGCTATGCCGACGGCAATATCGGCGACATGGACCTGACGCTGATCGACACGGCCGGCTACGAAGACGTCACCGACGAAAGTCTTGAAGCGCGCATGCGCGAACAGACCGAGGCGGCCATCGAAGACGCCGACGTCATCCTGTTCACCATGGACGCCCGCGAGGGCGTGACCCAGCTGGATCGCATCTTCGCGGACCGCCTGCGCAAGGTGCACAAACCGGTCATCCTGCTGGCCAACAAGTCCGAGAGCCGCGAAAGCTCGGGCGGGGTGGGCGAGGCCCACAGCCTGGGCTTCGGCGAGCCGGTCGCCATCTCGGCCGAGCACGGCGAGGGCATGGCCGACCTGTATCAGGCCCTCCTGGTCGCTTCCGAGGATGTCTTCATCGAGGAAGAGGAAGAGGCCGACAAGCCGATCCGCATCGCCATCATCGGCCGTCCCAACGCGGGCAAGTCGACCCTGATCAACCGGATGCTGGGCGAGGACAGGCTGCTGACCGGCCCTGAGGCCGGGATCACCCGCGACTCCATCTCGGTCGACTGGGAATATGAGGGCAGGGCTGTCCGCTTCGTCGACACCGCCGGGATGCGACGCAAGGCGCGCGTCCAGGAGAAGCTGGAAAAGCTGTCGGTCGCCGACACCATCCGCGCCATCACCTTCGCCGAGGTGGTCGTGCTGGTGATGGACAAGGACGACGCCTTCGACACCCAGGACCTGCAGCTGGCCGATCTGGTCGAGCGCGAAGGCCGCGCCCTGGTCTATGTCGCGTCCAAGTGGGACCTGGAAGAAGAACCCCAGTCCACGATGGCCGAGCTGAAGCGCCTGGCTGAGGACAAGCTGCCGCAGTTGAAGGGCTCGCCGTTTGTGGCGCTGTCCTCGCATAATGGACGCGGCGTGGACCGGCTGATGCCGGCCATCATCAAGGCCTATGAAACCTGGTCGGTGAAGGTCAAGACCAAGGACCTGAACACCTGGCTGTCGATGGCCACCCAGAGGCACCCGCCGCCCGCCGTCAACGGCAAGCGCGTGAAGCCGAAATACATGGCCCAGACCAAGGCTCGCCCGCCGACCTTCGTCCTGATGGCCAGCCGCGCCTCTGACATGCCCGAGCACTATCAGCGCTATCTGGTGAACAGCCTGCGCGAGAGCTTCGACCTGCCCGGCACGCCGATCCGCCTGACGGTCAAGTCCAGCAGCACCTCGAACCCCTATGCCGAGGGCGGCGCCAAGTCCGGGCCAGAACGCTACAAGGGCGACGCCAAGACCGCGCCGCGCAAGGTGCTGAAGGCCGAGAAGGCCGCCGAGGCTTTATCCAATCTGCCCGGCAAGGCGCTGGAACAGAAGAAGTCGGGCATCAAGCCCAAGGTGAAGGCCCTGGGCGGGCTCAAGGCCGGCTCAAACAAGAAGGCCGGTCAGAGCGTGGCGGTCCAGAAGGGCGCCCGCGGCGGCGCCCGTCAGGTCTCGCGTTCGGGCCGTATCCGCACCGGCCAGAAGCACGCGCCGAAGAAATAGGCCGCCTGCGGGCCGTCAGGTTGAAGGGCGAGCGGTCGATGACGACGGCTCGCCCTTTTGCTTTTCGGGAACCTTGCATCCTCATCGTGCGTCCAAAGCTGCGGATGGAGCGCGCCATGAATCTGCGGAAACCCCAAGACTACGCTGCGTTGGATCAGGCTGCTCTGGTGCGTCTGGCTCAGGTCGGCGATCGCGAGGCCTTTCGCGCCATCATGCAGCAGGGCAACCAGCGCCTGTTTCGCATCGCGCGCGGCGTAGTCGGCGACGACGCCGAGGCTGAGGACGTGCTGCAGGAGGCCTATGCCCGCGCCTTTGCCGCGATCGCCGCCTTTCGCGGTGAAGCCGGCGTCCTGACGTGGCTGACCCGCATCGTTCTCAACGAGGCCCGCGACCGGATGCGTCGGCGTCGTCCGACGGTGGACCTGAAGGTGCTGGAACAGGTGCAGCAGGCCGAGGTGATCCCGTTTCCCAACGCCTTCGGGTCCAGTCTGTCGAGCGGCGCCAGCCCCGAGGTCGAGGCGGCGCGGATGCAGATCCGAGGCCTGATCGAACGGGCGGTCGACGACCTGCCGGCGCCTTTCCGCATGGTCTTCATCCTGCGCGACATCGAGGAATGCAGCATCGAGGAGACCGCCGCCAATCTCCAGATCAGGCCCGAGACGGTGAAGACCCGCCTGCACCGGGCGCGCCGCCTGCTGCGTCAGGCCCTGGACGCTCAGCTAGGCGCGTCCATGGTCGGCGCCTTCCCCTTCCTCGGCGTTCGCTGCGCCCGCATCACTGAGGCGGTGCTGGCGCGAATGGAGCGGGAAGGGCGCCTGGTCCCTTCGGGAACCTTTCCGGCCGGGTGAAGTCCAATGCTGAGACGACGGCGGCCAAGCCGTCGAAGCAAAGGAAGAAACCCATGTCGAAAGCCCTCCTGCTGGCCGGCCTCCTGCTCTTCGCGCCGCTGACGCCCGCTCTGGCTCAGAACGCGGGGCCGACCGACCCCCAGATCGCCCACATCGCCTATACCGCCGGCCAGCTGGACATCGACGCCGCCCGGCAGGCGCTGGATAAGTCGACCGATCCCCAGGTCCGCGCTTTCGCCGAAACCATGCTGCGCGACCATGCGGCGGTGAATGAACAGGCTCTGGCTCTGGTCATGCGCCTGAAGGTCACGCCCGAGGCCAACCCGACCAGCGCCTCGCTCAGCGACGCAGCGGCGGCCACTCGCCAGCGTCTGGCCGGACTGTCGGGCGCGGCCTTCGACAAGGCCTATGTCGACAACGAGGTCGCCTATCACCGCACGGTCAACGAGGCTCTGCGCGAGACCTTGATCCCCAACGCCGACAACGCCGAGTTGAAGGCCTTGCTGCAGACCGGACTGGAGCTGTTCCAACAGCATCAAGCCCATGCGGAGCACCTGGCTCATGACTTCCCCTGATCCGCGATCGGAGCGGTTCTCCCGACGACGGCTCCTGATGGCGGCGGGGGTGTTGGCGGCCGTGCCGGCGTTCCCGGCGGTCGCTGTCGCGCGGACCCACACTATCATCATCGACAAGATGAAGTTCGGGCCTTCTCCGACGGGTATCCGCGTCGGCGACACCGTGGCCTGGGTCAACCGCGACCTGTTCCGCCATTCGGCCACGGCGCGGAACCGCGCTTTCGACGTGGACCTGCCGCCGGGCGCCACAGGGACAGCGGTCATGCGAACGGCGGGGACTTTCGTCTACGCCTGTCGGTTCCATTCCGCCATGACGGCCCAGATCGTCGTTGGCGCCTAGAGCGGTCGCGGTCGTCGTGTGCGGGTGAAGGGAGCGACGACCTTGGCCGGGTCGTCCTGGTCGCCGATGACCGCCTTCAGGGCCAGGGTCACGAACAGCACCCAGCGCAGGCTGTGCCAGTTCATGGTGATGCTCTCGGTCAGCATGGTCAGAGTATAGGCCGTCATCATGGGGATAAGCAGCCAGCCGGACAGGCGTGTGTAGGCGGCCCAGAACGACCGCGCCCACATTTCGATCATCCAGGCGGCCAGCAGGATCAGACCGGGAATGCCGAGGCTGAGATAGACCTCCAGCCAGCCGCTGTGGGCGTGGGCGGCCGAGAACCGGGCCTCATAGGCGATCCAGGACTGCGGTCCGCCCGGCGAGGTGTCGGTCCAGACCGCGCCATAGCCGAACCCGGTCCACGGGCGATGCTCGACCTGACGCAGGATGCCGGACCAGATCTCGGTCCGGCCCGTCAGGGTGGCGTCCTTGCCCAGAAGCTCGAACAGCAGGTCGCTGCGGGTCGCGATGACGACCAGGGCGGCGCAGATGATGACGACCGTGATCCAGGTGCCCAGGATCGCGCGCACGCGTCCGGCCTTCACCAGGGCGACGAAGACCATGCTGGCCATCGCGAGGATCAGCACTACAAGGCCGGTCTTGGACGTGGACATGACCACCAGCGCCGCCGCGACCGCCGCGAACACCAGCCACAGTCTTCGCCGCCTGGGGACCATGATGGCGGCGGCGACCATGAAGATGGCGGCCAGGCCCATGTTCTCGCCCAGAGAGTTCTTCTCGAGCCAGAGACCTCGCCATGCGCCGGGGAAGAGGGTTTGCATCCGGCCCAGGTCGGGCGCCAGGACGGCCAGAAGGAGCGAGGCGATCATCATGACGGCCATGGCCGTGGCGAAGATCTCGGTCAGCGTCGTCCAGCGCCAGCGCGCGGCCAGGGCGACCCCGCCCAGGGTGGTGAACAGCAGGGCCATCACGCGTCTCAGGGTGACGTCCGGATTGATCGACCACACGAAGGACAGCGCCGCCAACGCCAGCAGCGCCAGCAGCAAGGGCGACCGGGCCAGGGCCTGCAAGGCCGTGCCGGGACGGGTCAGGACCAGCCCCACCGCCAGGGCATAGGCGGGATAGAAGAAATTGAGCAGGAAGTCGGCGGAGCGCTGGCCATAGCCGGTCATCGGCGCGGCCCATGACTGCGAGTAGATCAGGACCAGCAGCACCGAGGCGGCGAAGGCCAGAATATCCGCATAGGGCGTCGCGCGCGTCACCGGGCCGGAGCGCGCGGTCCGGTCTGCCGTCGTGCGAACGGTTTGTGTCGTCGGTCCTAAAAGTCGGCCCCCCGGCGACGGGATCGACATGGGACCTTAGGCGGCGGTTTCCGCCGACAGACCCTGCTTCCAATCCTTGAAGCTGACGGTCAGGGGCGGCGTGAGGGCGGGGCGGGCCAGTGCGACCATCAGGGGGCCGATCTCCGAAGGGTGAGGCAGGACTTCGGGATCTTCGCCCGGAAAGGCCTGGGCGCGCAACTGGGTGCGCATACGGCCCGGATCGACGATGGCGGCGCGGACCGGGGTGCTCTCGACCTCGTCGGCCCAGCATTTGACCAGGGCCTCGGCGCCGGCCTTGGTGGCCGCATACATGCCCCAGAAGGCGCGCGGGTTGGCCGCGACGCTGGTGGTCAGATAGACGGCGCGACCGGCGTCCGAGGCGCGCAGCAGCGGCTCCAGCGCGCGGATCAGGCGATAGACGCCGGTGAAGTTGCTCTTCTCGATCTTGGCGAACTCGCGCGGCTCGGCGTGGGCGACCGGCGTCAGCCCCGACGGCCCCATGGTGGCGGCGGCCTGAACCCAGATGTCCAGCTTGCCGAAACGCTCGAACAGGGCGCCGCCCAGGCGGTCGATGGCCCCGCCGTCCACCAGGTCGAACGGGACCAGGGTGGCGTGCTGGCCGGTGGCGGCGAAGATGGCGGCGTCCAGTTCTTCCAGGCCGCCCTGAGTGCGGGCGGTGGCCACGACGTGGGCGCCGGCCTTGGCCAGGGCCAGGGCGGTCTCATAGCCGATGCCGCGCGAGGCGCCGACGACCAGAGCGATACGGTTGGCGAGGGGAAGAGAAGCGTGTTCGGACATGGAGCGCTGATAGCGCGGCCCGGCGTCCTGCGAAAGGTTCAGTTCAATACCCCGGCGCCGGTTGCCACAGGCTGAAGCTGACGCCCTGGTCGTCGGCGACGACAACAGACAGGCCGGACGGGCTCTCTGCCGGCATGGCGGCGTGTCCGCCCAGTTCCCTCCCGTGGGCGCAGGTCGCGTGAATGTCGTCCACGCGGAAATAGAGGTGAGGATAGGCCCGATGCTCGCCCTTGGTGATTCCGAAGGCCGGGTCCGAGCCCTTCACGTGGGCGTAGGTCGGATGCGAGGCGTCTTCGTCGAAGGTCCAGCCGAACAGACCCGCGTAGAAGACGCGAGCCTTGTCGATGTCGGGCGTGTCGAGGGTGAAGTAGCCGAGCTGGATCATACCGCCTTAAGCGGTCACCAGCAGGGAAAGTTGCCCGCCTTTCGCATCGCGGCCGCCTTCTTCGATTTCGCGGTCCAGCAGACGGGTGGGATAGTCACCGGTGAAATAGTGGTCCGTGAACTGCGGCTGGGCCGGATCGCGCGGCCCGGCGCCCATGGCGTCATAGAGGCCGTTGATGGACAGGAAGCCGAGCGAGTCGACCTCGAGGATGGCGCGCATCTCGTCCATGGTGTGGGTCGCGGCCATCAACTGCGTCCGCTCGGGCATGTCGATGCCGTAGAAGTCGGGGAAGAGGATCTGCGGGCTGGCCGAGCGCAGGTGGACCTCCTTGGCGCCCGCCGCGCGGACGGCGCGAACCAGCTTCAGCGAGGTGGTGCCGCGCACGATCGAGTCGTCGATCAGGACGACGCGCTTGCCTTCCAGCGCCGAACGGTTGGGACTGTGCTTCATGCGTACGCCCTTCTGCCGGGCGCCCTGGCTGGGCTGGATGAAGGTGCGGCCCAGATAGTGGCTACGGATGATGCCGACTTCATAGGGAATGCCGCTTTCCTGGGCATAGCCCAAGGCTGCAGGCACGCCGGAGTCCGGCACCGGCACGACGATGTCGGCCTCGACCTCGAACTCGCGCGCCAGGCGGCGGCCCATCTCCTTGCGGACATTGTAGACCGAGCGGCCGTTCACCACGCTGTCGGGGCGGGCGAAATAAACATATTCGAACAGGCAGGGGCGGGCGGCGCGGGCCGGGAAGGGCTTGATCGAGGTCAGGCCTTCCTCGTCGATGACGACGACTTCGCCATGCTCGATGTCGCGGATGAAGGTGGCGCCGATGGTGTCGAGCGCGCAGGTCTCGGACGCCAGCACCCAGGCTTCGCCGACCTTGCCCAGCACCAGCGGACGGATGCCCAGCGGGTCGCGCGCGCCGATCATCTTGTAACGGGTCTGCGCCACCAGGGCGTAGCCGCCCTCGATGCGGCCCAGGGCGTCGATGAAACGCTCGACGATCTTGGCCTTACGGCTGCGGGCGATCAGGTGAAGGATGGCCTCGGAATCCGAGGTGGACTGGAAGATCGCGCCTTCCGAGACAAGTTGCGCGTGCAGGTATTTGAAATTGGTCAGGTTGCCGTTGTGGGCGATGGCGATGCCGCCCTGGTCCAGATCGGCGAACATCGGCTGGATGTTGCGCAGGAAGCTGCCGCCGGCGGTGGAATAGCGGGTGTGGCCGACTGCGGCGCCGCCGGGCAGGCGGGTGGTCAGCTCGGCGTTGCCGAAGGCTTCACCGACCAGGCCCTGATGGCGCTCGGTGTAGAAGCGTTCGTCGCTGACGCTGGCGATGCCGCAGGCTTCCTGGCCACGATGCTGCAGGGCGTGCAGGCCCAGGGCGACGATGGAGGAGGCCTCGTTCTCGGGCGCGCCCCAGACGCCGCAGACGCCGCACTCAAGCCGCAGCTGGTCATCCTCCGGCTCGCGCCAGTGCTCACGGTGAACGATGGGATCGGCGATATGGTGGCGCATCGTCAGGCTCCGATGACCGGGACAGGATAACTCAGGCGGCGGCGCCGCGCACGTAGTCCGCCATTGCGTCGAGGGCAAGGCTCATTGATCGGAAAACCCTTCGCGGACGGAAGAACCGACCACGGGAGTCAGGGCGTCGGCGCCCTTGCCGAGCGTCGGCAGGACGATCTGGATGGCCTTGGCCGAGCCTTCGCTGATGGACGACAGGGCCGCGCCGGTCAGCCAGCGCGGGGGATTGTCGGACATGACCCCCATGATGATCAGATGAACCGCGCCGATCAGGGCCAGCGCCCGCACGGCTCCCAGCGCTAGGCCAAAGGTCTGATCAAAGGCGCCCAGGGCGTTACCGCGCGCGCCCTTGGAAACGGCCGCACCGAGGAAGCGAAGGCCAAAATAGAGAATCAGAAAGGTCAGCCCCACGGCCAGCACCGATCCGGCCCAGTCGGGATCGACCAGCGACCGTCCGAACGGCGCTGTCCAGGGCAGGGTGATCAGGGCCAGCAGCCCCGCCAGGAAGAAGCTGAAGAAGGCTGTCAGTTCGCGCACGCCGCCCCGGAACCAGCCGGCGGCGCCGGAGGCCAGAAGCACAAGGATGACGAAGACGTCGTAGCCGGTCACGCGCGCTGCAATCGCAAAGGGAAGAGAGGCC
>JALAGW010000088.1 GCA_022712235.1 Brevundimonas sp.
CCGCCGCTCGGCCGAACGCGCCCTGTTCGACGCCGCGCCCGACCGCCCCGCCCCGCTGGACCTGCTGCTGACCGCCCCGGTTCACGGTCCCGGCGCCCGCACCGAGGCTTCGCCCGAGGAAGATCAGCCCGCCACGGTTCAGGTCTTGCGCCACGAGAAGCGCGCCGCCGCACCGGTCCTGAACGACACCGGCGCCGTGGTCTTCATCGGCGGCATCGGCCTTCTGGCCTTCGCAGCGGGAATCGCCGCCTTCCGCCGCGTGCTCGCCGGCCATCAGGCCACGGACGGCACCATCCTGATCGGCGGCGTTCTGGCCGTCATCGGCCTGATCTTCATAGGGGTCGCAGGCTGGAACCTGACCCGCAAGCGGAACGATAAACGCGTCGTATAAGGCCGCTTTGCGAAGCGCGTGCGCGATGCTACGCCTTGCGGCATGAGCATTCCCTTCGCGCCCCAATCCATGGAATTCGGCCTCGGCGAGAACGCCGACGCCATTCGTGAAACCACCGCCCGCTGGGCCGCCGACCGGCTGGCCCCCCTGGCCGCCGAAATCGACGAGAAGAACGAGTTCAAGCGCGAGCTGTGGCCCGAGATGGGCGAGCTGGGCCTGCACGGCATCACGGTCGAGGAAGAGTTCGGCGGCCTCGGCCTCGGCTACCTCGAACACGTGGTGGCCATGGAAGAAGTGTCGCGCGCCTCGGCCTCGATCGGCCTGAGCTACGGCGCCCACTCCAACCTGTGCGTCAACCAGATCCGCCGCTGGGGCACGCCCGAGCAGAAGCACAAATACCTGCCCAAGCTGATCAGCGGCGAGCACGTCGGCTCCCTGGCCATGTCCGAAGCCGGTTCGGGCTCGGACGTCATGTCGATGCGCACCCGCGCCGACAAGAAGGGCGACCGTTATGTTCTGAACGGCACGAAATTCTGGATCACCAACGCCCCCTCGGCCGACACCCTGGTGGTCTACGCCAAGACCGACCTCGAGGCCGGCTCCAAGGGCTGCACCGCCTTCCTGGTCGAGCGCGGCATGAAAGGCTTCTCGGTCTCCAAGAAGCTGGACAAGATGGGCATGCGCGGCTCCGACACCGCCGAGCTGGTCTTCGAGGACTGCGAGATCCCCGAAGAGAACGTCATGGGTCCGGTCGGCGGCGGCGCCGGCGTGCTGATGAGCGGCCTGGACTATGAGCGCGCGGTCCTCTCGGCCGGCCCCCTGGGCATCATGCAGGCGGCGCTGGACGTGGTCCTGCCCTACGTCCGCGAGCGCAAGCAGTTCGGCAAGGCCATCGGCAGTTTCCAGCTGATGCAGGCCAAGGTCGCCGACATGTATGTCGCCCTGAACAGCGCCCGCGCCTATGTCTACGCCGTGGCCCGCGCCTGCGATCAGGGCAAGACGACCCGCTACGACGCAGCGGGCGCCATCCTGCTGGCCTCGGAAAACGCGGTGAAGGTGTCGCTGGAGGCCGTCCAGGCCCTGGGCGGCGCCGGCTACACCAGGGAATGGCCGGTCGAGCGCCTGGTCCGCGACGCCAAGCTCTACGACATCGGCGCCGGCACCAATGAAATCCGCCGCTTCCTGACCGGGCGCGAGCTTCTGGGCTGACGGAACGACGCGGCGGGCGGATGGTTTCTCTAGCTCAAGCAGGAGAGCCGCCATGCCCGCCAAGTCCGCCGCCCAGCAAAAGGCCGCCGGGGCCGCCCTATCCGCCAAGCGCGGCGAGACGCCGAAATCCAAGCTGAAGGGCGCATCGAAATCCATGATGGAATCGATGACGGAAAAGCAGCTCGAGGAATTCGCCCACACGCCTCGCAAGGGCAAGCCCGAGCACGTGACGAAACATTAAGCCGCACCCCGCGCGTCAGGGATGGCGCAGGGTTCGCGCCGCCCCTAACTTGGCGAACCTTCGCTCCCCGAGTCTCGCCTGATGACGCTTGTTCCTACGCCCCTGCCGCCGGATGAGGACCGGACGTTTTCCGACGTTCTGGAATCCCTCGGCCATGGCGACGATCCCAAGCTGACCCTCAAGGAAATGGTCGAGGCCTTCGGCGAGCGGGGCTTCGGCGCCGTCATCCTGATGTTGGCGCTGATGGCCCTGATTCCCTGGCCGCCGGGCGGCAAGGCCGTCTTTTCAGTGCCCATCATCCTGATCGCCGCTGAACTGGCCCTGCAACGCGACAAGGTCTGGCTGCCGCGCTGGCTGATGAAGGCTTCGGTCAGCCGCGCCACCTATCAGAGCGCCAGCCAGAAGATCCTGCCGCGCCTGCGTCAGGTGGAACGCCTGACGCGTCCCCGTATCCCGGTCCTGACGGGTGAACTCGCCGACGTCGTCGTCGGGATCATCTGCATCCTTCTGGCGCTGATGATGGCCCTGCCGGTGCCGTTCGGCGACGCCCTGCCCGGCCTGACGCTGGCGATCTTCGGCCTGGCCATCATCCAGAGGGATGGCGTCTTCATCATCGCCGGCCTGATCGGAACGGCGGTCTGCGGCGTCTATCTGGCGCTGGTCTGGACGACGGTCGTCGCCATCGTCCACGGCATCGCTCACTGGGTCGGCACCCTCTTCTAGCGCCCACAAAAAAGCGCCGCCGGGTTGCCCCAGCGGCGCTTCATTGTCGGACCGCGAACGGTCTGACCGCTGCCTTCCCGAAGGATCAGGCCCGGGCCTCACGCGAGGTCCAGATCGCGGCCTTCGCTCGCGATTGATGACAATGAGACACTGGCCACCTCCTTTCGACTGCTGAACAGGAAGCTCAGGCTAGGACCGGTCGCGGCCCCTCGTAAAGCCCGCTCCCGCCTTCGTGATCAGGCGGCCGTCACGCGGCCTGGGCCGGCGGCGCCAGGCCCTGCATCACCATGCGATTGATGTCGATCAGGGTCTCGAAATCGCCGTCGCCGCGCATCACCGCCGAGCTGTGTCGGCCGATGAACAGGTCCAGAGAAATGATCTGCGCCCGCAGCGACTGCGGCATGGCGTTGGACGGCTCGCTGCACGAACTGGACAGGGTCGACCACAGCCGACGGTTCCAGTCGATCGCGTCGATCCGGGTGGAGATATCGGACTTGTCGACCGTCGAAGCGTGCATCAGGGCGCGCGTCACCTGGCCGAACAGCCGATATTCCATTTCGCGCGGTGTTTCAGCCCGCGTCGCCGCCGTCTTGTACGCTTGAAGCGACATTGCCGAGCCTTTGGTCTTCGTAATCGACGATCTTACGGGCGCCCATCAGGGCCTTGTAGTACTGCCGCGCCAGCACGTGCTTGGAGCAGGACACGCACTCCGCCAGGATGTCCGGGTTGCGGATCGCCCCCATGAACTCCGTCAGGCGCAGCGCGAATTCATCATAGAATTTCGGCGCCTCGCCCTCGTCCAGATACATCATCATGACCGGGAAATAGATGCGGCGCGCGGGCGTGACCGCCTCCTCGGGCTGCATGATGTCCTTTTCGCGCAGGACGCTGGCCTTGTTTTGCAGGACCAGCACGCCGCGCCGGTCGCCGTTCTGGACGACGGCGCCGTTCAGAACGAATTTCTCGCCGGGCTTGAGCGATAGTTTCAGCGGCAAAGGGGATCTCCGTGGCGCACCCCAACCTGAAGGGTCGGCGGCTGATGAACTGTAAAGCAACGTGGTTAACCATCTCTTCACTCGCCCCCGCGGGAAAACCCGCGTGCTTCGAGCGCCGTTGAAAGAAACGGAACGTCGAGCCAGCCTGCGCCGTTACCTCTTCAGCTAGGAGGCGCAGATGAGCAGGCCGGAGACCGATTTCGACGCTCAGGATCAAGCCGAGGTCTATGACGAGACCCACATCGACGACGAGGGCGAAGGCGAGCTTTCGCTGGACGAAGCCGACGATGTTCTGGACGTCACCCAGGCCGACGGCGACGCTGACGACGAGACGTTCGACGAGGATGATCTCGACCTGGACGGCGAGCTGGCGCTGGACGGCGTCGAGGCCGAGGCCGACGCCCTGCTGGGCGTGGATTCAGTCCGTCTGAGCGAGACCGACAGCGCCGGCGAGGTCGCCGCCGCCCCCGACGAGATCGAGCTGGTCTATGCCGGCCTGATGCGCAATCAGCGCGGCGCCCAGGCCAGCGCCGCCCATTGGGAAGCCAAACGCCTGTCCGACGACGACATCGCGGACCTCGGCTACGGCCCCGACAACGAGGAGCGAGCATGAGCGAACATCATCCCACCAAGGCTCAGGAAGACGCCGATCCCAACACCGCACCCTCCAAGCGCGCCACGCGCGAGGAAGGCAAGCCGGACCAGTTGAAGGACAAGGAAAAGGACGCCGAGAACCGTCAGGAAGCCCTGATCGACGAGGGCGTCGAGGAAACCTTCCCCGCCAGCGACCCGGTCTCGGCCAAGCGCATCACCTGACGGGCGCGGCCAGGCGGTCTGTTCAGGCGCGTCTTGATAAGCTACCTGCTCTACTCCCCCCGATAGGAGCAGGTCGCTCATGAGCCGGTTCGAAGGCACGTCCAACTATATCGCCACCGACGACCTGAAGGTCGCCGTCAATGCTGCGGTGGCGTTGGAACGCCCGTTGCTGATCAAGGGCGAGCCGGGCACCGGCAAGACGGTCCTGGCCTATGAACTGGCCCGCGCGCTGAACGCCCCGCTGATCACCTGGCACGTCAAGTCGACGACCAAGGCCCACAACGGCCTCTATGAATACGACGCCGTCAGCCGCCTGCGCGACAGCCAGCTGGGCGACGAGCGGGTTCACGACGTCCGCAACTATCTGAAGAAGGGCAAGCTGTGGGAGGCCTTCACCGCCCCCGTCCGCCCCATCCTGCTCATCGACGAGATCGACAAGGCCGACATCGAGTTCCCCAACGACCTGCTGCAGGAACTCGACCGCATGGAGTTCTACGTCCAGGAGACGGACGAGACGATCCGCGCCGAGATCCGCCCCGTCGTCGTCATCACCTCGAACAACGAGAAGGAACTGCCGGACGCCTTCCTGCGCCGCTGCTTCTTCCACTACATCCGCTTCCCCGACGCGCAGACCATGCAGGACATCGTCGAGGTCCACTTCCCCGGCATCAAGCCGCGCCTGGTCGCCGAGGCGCTGAAGACCTTCTATGAAATCCGCGACACGCCGGGTCTGAAGAAGAAGCCCTCGACCTCGGAGCTGCTGGACTGGCTCAAGCTGCTGCTGGTCGACGATGTCTCGCCCGAGACCCTGCGTGAAAAGACGCCGGGCAAGCTGATCCCGCCCCTGCACGGCGCCCTGCTGAAGAACGAACAGGACGTGCACCTGTTCGAGCGCCTGGCCTTCCTGAACCGCCGCGAAGGCGCCCGACCGGGCTCCTGAGGCGGCCGTCGTCCCGCCGCCTTCGATTACCGCGATTTCACTGGAATAGCTGCGCCTTGCGCGCACAATCGGAGCCGAAAAGGAGCCGACCATGCATCATCTCCTCTGGCCCGCCTGCGCCCTCGCGCTGATGACCGCCGCCTGTGACAACGGCGGCACGGTCCGCATCACCACGACCTCGTCCGGCAAGGACGTGGCCGGGGTCCTGAAGGTGGTGGACGCCCTGCAATGCCCGCAGACCCAGGGCGTTCTGACCCGCAAGGGCTCGGCCCGCGCCGACGGCGCCACCTGCGTCTACAGCGGCCCGCGCGGGTCCGAAGTCACCCTGCACCTGGTGTCCCTGAACGGCGGCTCGGTGCAGGACGCCCTCAAGGGCTTCGAGAACCGCCTGTCCGCCGACCTGCCGGAAGCCCTGGCCGAGGCCCGCGCCGGCGAGGATCGCGCCCGCGCCGAGGCCGCGCGCGCCGAAGCCGACGCCGCCAGGGCGGAAGCGGACGCCGAACGAGCCGGCGCCGAGGCGGAACGCGCCGCAGCCAGGGCGGAAGCCGCCGCCGACGCCGCCACGGATTCCGCCCACGTCAGCGCCCCCGGCGTGCGCATCGACGCCCAGGGCGACAAGGCCAGCGTCCGCCTGCCCGGCATGCATATCGACGCCGACGGCGACCGCGCCAACATTCGGATCGGCGGCATCACCATTCGCGCCGACGACAAGAACAGCCAGGTCAACATCCGCACCGACTCCGGTTCGAGCTCAGACGCCGACGCCGTGACGATCGACGCCAGCGACGGCGCCGCCCGCATTCGCACCAGCTCTCCGGGCGAGGCGGTCCGCGCCACCTTCCTGATGACCGCCGATCAGTCGTCGAGCACCGGCTGGCGCGTCGTCGGTTATGAGGCGCGCGGTCCCGCAGGCGGTCCCATCGTCGTCGCCACCGTGCGCGGCAAGGACCGCAACGAAAACCGCGTGTTCGAGGCCGCCAAGGCCCTGGTGACGCTGAACGTCGGGGATTAACCCCCACGAATCGCAACGCCTGCCCTTGATCGGGCGTTCGGGATGCGTCACCTCACCTGCCCCATGCGCAGGATCCCGAACTTGGCTGAAGAACACGAAGACCTGGCGCCCAAGCCGAAACCCAGAACCCCCAAGCCTCCGCGCGCCTGGCAGCGGATGCTGTCGGGCCGTCGCCTGGATCTGCTCGATCCGTCGCCGTTCGACATCGAGATCGAGGACATCGCCCACGGCCTGGCCCGCGTCGCCCGCTGGAACGGCCAGACCATCGGCGAGCACGCCTTCTCGGTCGCCCAGCACTCGCTGGTGGTCGAAGAGATCGCCGCCCACATCCGTCCGGGGCTGGAGCCGAAATGGCGCCTGGCCGCCCTGCTGCACGACGCCTCGGAATACGTGATCGGCGACATGATCTCACCGTTCAAGTCGGCCCTGGGCGCCGGCTACAAGGACTTCGAGGCCCGGCTGGAGGCCGCCATCCACGTGCGCTTCCAGCTGCCGCCCAAGACGCCCCAGACGATCAAGACCCTGATCAAGAAGGCCGACCGCGCCTGCGCCTTCTACGAGGCGACCCAGCTGGCCGGCTTCAACCGCCGCGAGTCGCTGCAGATCTTCGGCGCCCCGCCTGCGGGCTACGACCTGATCATCGACCCCCTGCCCGCCTCGGTGGCCCAGCAACGCTATCTGGACCGCTACCGCGTTCTGGCCGAAGCTGTCGGCATCCTGCCCGGCGCCGACGCCTGGCACACGGAATAGGGACTGCATGACGCAAGCGGGGGCGCTTCAGGGTAACGAACCGGGCGTGCGGATCGGCCTGTCGGCCGTGGTCATCGCCCTGCGCGCCGGTCAGGCCGTGGTCCTGACCACCCACGCCGCAGATGGGGCGCCCGCCCTGCCCTTCGGACCGTTCGACCCGGCGCGCGACCGCACCTTCGAGCTGGCCCTGCGCGCCTTCGTCACCGAACAGACCGGCTTTCCCCGCGGCTTCGTCGAGCAGCGCTATACCTTCGGCGACGCGGGC
>JALAGW010000089.1 GCA_022712235.1 Brevundimonas sp.
CACGCCCTCAGGAAACTCCGGCGCCACGGCGAAATAGAAGGCGTCGCAGAACGGGCCGTACTCATGCCACTTCCGGTCGACGCGATAGTCGTCGATCCCCGACTTCACCTCGCAGATGACGATGTCCCCCTTCGGCCCCAGGGCCATGACGTCGGCGCGTCGGCCATTGGGCAGGCAGACCTCCAGCAGGGGCGCATAGCCCAGGTCGCGCATCAGTCGCGCCGCCCCGCGCGTCACCGACAGGGTGGTCTCGGGACGACTGAAGACCAGTTCGAGATGCAGCGATGTAGCGGCCATGCCGCCTTTATGTTCCGCCTATGTTCCCATCGCAAGCGACGCCTTTCCTCCCCATGAAATGGGGAGGGGGACCACGAAGTGGTGGAGGGGCGGCACGGAGGGCCAGCGTCGAGACGCCCCCTCCGTCACGTCGGCTACGCCGCCGCGCCACCTCCCCATTCGCTCCGCGAACAGGGAGGAAGGATCAGCGGTTCAACTTCAAACGGTTCGTCCGCCATTCCTCGCGCGTCTGGCCCCACAGGTTGACGACATGGTTCTGGAACGGCGGCGGGATGCGGCCCGGCCCGCGATTGCGCGACCCCAGCCGCTCGGCCACCTTCTCCGAGCCCCGGTTGTCGGGGTCGATACAGTGGATGACATCGGACCAGTCGAGGACCTCGAAGGCGTAGTCCATGGTCGCGGCGGCGGCCTCCACGGCATAACCCTTGCCCGTCGCGTCGCGGTGCAGGCTCCAGCCCACCTCGCGACCCGGCCAGTCATAGGGATGCAGCGGACCGATGCGGCCCATCCATTGCCCGGTTTCTTTCTCGATCAGCGAGAACATGCCCTCGCCCTGCAGGGCCCACATGCCCGCGACCGAGGCGATGGCGCGCCAGACCTCGTGCTTCGACTGCACCCCGCCGATGAAGCGGGTCGTTTCCGGAGCGCTCATGAAGTCGGCCCAGCGCGGGAAATCTTCCAGCGTCGGCGGGCGCAGGAACAGCCGCTCGGTCTCCAGCGTGGGGCCTAAAGAAGAGATCGGACGTTCGATCACAGCAGATACTCCCGCTCCAGGCTGTAAACGCTGCCGTCGCGGGTCAGGACGCTGGAATAGAGGCCGAAGCGGTCGATGCGGATCGGCGGCGAATGCAGCAGGTTGTGGCCGGTGATCCAGGCCCCGATGCGATCCGGGTTCGCCTGGGGTTTCAGATAGGCCAGGGTGACGTGAGGCCGGTATTCGCGCTTCTCCGGCGGCACGCCCGCGCGCTCGCCCGCCGAGCGGCAACGCCCGGCCAGGACGTTCAGCGGCTCCGACCGTTCCAGCCCGGCCCACAGGGTGTGGGTGCGGTGGGCGTCGCCGAAGGCCCCGACGCCGTTCAGCGTGATCTCGAAGGCGCCGCCGCCCTCGGCCCGGCTCAGCTCCGAGGCGAGGTCATCAGCCGTCCGCTCGGACGCCTCGCCATAGAAGGCCAGGGTGACGTGCAGGGCGTCCAGCGGCCGCCATCGCGCGCCGGGCAGGCCAGACTGGCGGCGCTGAAGCGTCTCAGCGACGTCTTCCGGGATCGAAATGGCGGTGAACAGGCGCAACATGCGACCCTTGGTAGCGGGCGGAACGGGTGTTCGGAAGACGGGTTTTCCTTGCAAGGCGGGTCGTCCGTCCCGATATTTCCCGTCAAGGTCGGCATTTGCCGTCCACTTAGGAGACTTCATTCGCGATGAGCGATTTCAACAACGGTTATGCGCGCCCGCTTCCGCAGTCGGCGGACATGTCCGTCGACGCTGGTCTGCGCGCCTTCATGCTCGGCGTCTACAACAAGCTGGCCCTCGGCCTCGTGGTCGCCGGCGCCCTGGCCTACGTCACCGGCAATGTGCCCGCCGTGCAGCAGCTGCTGTTCGCCCGCACCGACGACGGCCGCATCGGCCTGACCCTGCTGGGCATGATCATCCAGTTCTCGCCCCTGGTCATGCTGTTCGGCTCCATGTTCTTCATGAAGAACCCGACGGCCAAGGGCGTGAATACCCTCTACTGGGCCGTGGTCGCCACCATCGGCGCCGGTCTGGGCATCCTGTTCCTGCGCTACACCGGCGGTTCGCTGGCCTCGACCTTCTTCGTCACGGCGGCGGCCTTCGGCGGTCTCAGCCTGGTCGGCTACACGACCAAGAAGGACCTGACCGCCATGGGCAGCTTCCTGATCATGGGCGTGATCGGCCTGGTCATCGCCTCGCTGGTGAACATGTTCATGCAGTCGGGCACGCTCTACCTGATCATCTCGGGTCTGGGCGTTCTGATCTTCTCGGGTCTGATCGCCTATGACACCCAGCGCCTGAAGATGACCTACTACGCGCTCGGCGGTAATCAGGAAGCCATGGGCGTGGCCACGGGCTTCGGCGCCCTGAGCCTGTTCATCAACTTCGTGAACCTGTTCCAGTTCCTGCTGGCCTTCATGGGCGGCAGCCGGGAATAGGGGCCTCAAGTAGCGCGCAAGCGCGATAGGCCACCAAGAATGAAGGCCCCGGCAGCGATGCCGGGGCCTTTTTCTTTGAGTGCGACCGCTTCCTTATCCGCTCATCCCCGCGGAAGCGGGGACCTAGTGCTTTGGCTTCAAATCGCTTCGATCAATGGATGGGCGCTCTGATCTGCGCTCTCACTGGGTCCCCGCTTCCGCGGGGATGAGCGGGGTTGGGGGCGTCACTCCACCACGCTGAACTTGCGGCTATCGAAGACCCGCAGCACCTGGGCCAGGTCGCGACCGCGTTTCAGCACATGGCCGCCCTCGCCGATCACGGCCCACTGGCCCTGTTTCAAGCGCAGCGCCGGGCGCTTCTCGATCCGATAGAGGGGCGCGTCGCCCGAGCGGCGGAAGACGGCGAACTCTGCCACCTCCTTGTGGCCGATCATGGCGTAGTCGCGCCATTCCCCGGCGGCCACCATGCGGCCATAGACCCGCAGCACCAGCCCCAGTTCCTGCCGGTCAAAGAAGACCGGACCGGGCTGTGCGGCGTCGGAACTGTGCGGATCAAGGCTCATTGTCTTTCAACTTAGGAGGCTCCGCGCCGAACGCCAGCGGCGCCGCGACTTGTCACCCGCTCGCCACGCGTCCAAAAGGCGGTTCAAGTTCAGATACGGAGACGAACCCATGGCGACGAGCGAAGGCTGGGATATGCCCACCGGCGACCTGATGAAGGGCAAGAAGGGCCTGATCATGGGGGTGGCCAACTCCAGTTCCATCGCCTGGGGCATCGCCTCGCAGCTGGCCGCCCAGGGCGCCGAGCTGGCCTTCACCTACCTCGGCGAAGGTCTTGAGCGCCGCGTGCGCCCCCTGGCCGAAAGCGTCGGCGCCAAGCTGCTGATCCAGGCCGACGTCACCGACGACGCCTCGATGGACAAGGCCTTCGAGGAGCTGGAGAAGGAGTTCGGCACGATCGACTTCGTCGTCCACTCGGTGGCCTTCGCCAACAAGGACGAGCTGAAGGGCTCCTTCGTCGACAACACCACGCGCGACAGCTTCCTGCTGGCCATGAACATCTCGGCCTTCAGCTTCGTCGACGTGGCCAGGCGTTCGGCAAAACTGATGCCCAACGGCGGCGCGATGATCACCCTGACCTACCTCGGGTCCGAGCGGGTCATCCCCAACTACAACACCATGGGCGTGGCCAAGGCCGCCCTGGAAGCCGCGACCCGCTACATCGCCCGCGACCTGGGTCCGAAAAACATCCGCGTCAACGCCATCTCGGCCGGCGCGATGCGCACCCTGTCTCTGGCCGGCATCTCGGGCGGTCGCGGCCTGCACTCCAAGTCGGCGCAATTCTCGCTGATCAAGGAAGAGACCTCGATGGAAGGCGTCGCCGGCGCCGCCCTGTGGCTGTGCTCGGACCTGGGCCGCTCGACCACGGGCGAAGTCGTCCACGTCGACGCCGGCTTCCACGCCGTCGGCCTGCCGGACGACGTCGAGGGCTGATCCCTCAGCGGGCCGAAGCGCCCCGGCAGCAGGCCTCGATGTTGTTGCCGTCGGGGTCCAGAACGAAGGCTCCATAATAGTCCCCGGCCCCTTTGCGGGGGCCGGGCGCGCCGTTGTCGCGGCCGCCCGCCGCCAGGGCGCGCCGATGGAAGGCGTCGACCATGGCCTTGTCTCGCGCGACGAAAGCGACGTGCATCTGGTTCAACCCTGCGCGCGAACCCTCAACCCAATAGGACGGCCGCGTCGTCCCGATCCAAAGATAGGGAATCGGCTGTTCGGCGCTGCGACCGAACAGAAAGGACTCCGGCGAATTGCTGATGGTCTGCAGACCCAGAGCCTCCGCCACGGCGTCATAGAAGCGCCGGGCCGCCGTCAGGTCCGAAACGATGATCCCGGTGTGATCCAGCATGACGACTCAAACG
>JALAGW010000011.1 GCA_022712235.1 Brevundimonas sp.
CCGCCCTCTATCTGGCGGCCGCCGGGGTCGGGACGCTCGGCCTGATCGACCATGACGCGGTGGCCCTGTCGAACCTGCAGCGCCAGATCATCTTCGCCACCGCCGACGCCGACCAGCCCAAGGTCGCGGCGAGCGCAGACCGCCTGACCGCCCTCAACCCCCATGTCGCCATTGAGCCCTTCGTCGAGCGGCTGACCCCCGACAACGCCCGCGGCGTCATCGAGGGCTTCGACGTGGTGCTGGACGGCACCGACGATTTCGAGACGCGCCTCGCCGTCAGCGCCGCCTGCGTGGCGACGGGGACGCCTCTGGTGTCCGGCGCCCTGGGCCGCTGGAGCGGTCAGGTCGGAGTCTTCACCGGCAAGCCCTGCTATCAGTGCCTGGTGCCCGAAAGCCCGCCCGACGCCGAGACCTGCGCCCGCGTCGGCGTCGTCGGCGCCCTGGCCGGAGTCATCGGCGCCATGGCGGCGCTGGAGGCGATCAAGCTGATCACCGGCGCGGGCCAACCCCTGGCCGGCCGCCTTATGCTCTATGACGGCCTGGCGGGAAGCAGCCGTGTCGTGAAGGTGGTTGCCGATCCATCCTGCCCGGTGTGCGGATCAGCCCACGCCTAGAGCATCGCCGGAATGACCCGATCCGGCGGACGGTGGCCGTTCTGGTAGGTCATGATGTTGGCGATGACGCGATCGCCCATGTCCTGACGCGCCTCGATGGTGGCCGAGCCGAGGTGGGGCAGAAGGACCACGTTGGCGCGGCCCATCAGGCCGGGATGCACCGCCGGCTCGTGCTCAAACACGTCCAGGCCGACCCCGAACAGGGCGCGGCGGTCCAGGGCCTCGACCAAGGCCGCCTCGTCGATCAGTTCGCCGCGCGCCGTATTGACCAGGATGGCGTGGGGCTGCAGCCGGGCGATGCGTTCGGCGGACAGGATATGATGCGTGTCCTTCGTCGCGGGGCAGTTCAGCGAGATGACGTCCATCCGCGCCAGCATCTGGTCCAGATCATCCCACCAGGTGGCGCCCAGCTCCTCGGCGATCATGTCCGGGACGGGTTTGCGATTGTGATAGTGAACCTGCATGCCGAAGGCCTTGGCCCGTCGCGCCAGGGCCTGACCGATGCGGCCCATGCCGACGATGCCCAGACGCTTGCCCCACAGCTTGCGGCCGCACATCCAGGTCGGGCTCCAGCCCTGAAACTGGCCAGCCGCCACGACATTGGCGCCTTCGACGATGCGGCGGCTCACGGCCATGATCAGGCTCATGGTCAGGTCGGCGGTGTCCTCGGTCAAGACTCCGGGCGTATTGGTGACGATGATCCCGCGCCCCACGGCGGCGTCGATGTCGATATGGTCCACGCCCGCGCCGAAGTTGGCGATCATCTTCAACTGCTCGCCGGCGCCCGCGATCAGCTCGGCGTCGAACAGCTCGCGCAGACGCGTCTCCACCGTGTCGGGCAGGCGTCTGGTTAATACGACCTTAAGCTTGCGAGCGGACATAGGAAGCCTGGGTTTCGTCGAGCGGAAGCGCCCGTGCGGGACGTGTCGATCCGGTGTCTAGCAAAGCTGTGGTCAGGTTCAAAAGTTTCCGGCGTATCGCCGTCATCATCGCCGTTCTCGGATCGGGCGTCCTCGCGGGCGCCGGCGCGACCATGCCCGACGGCCGCCCGACCCCGACGGGGCTGGAAGTCCCCCGCTGGGTCACGCTGAAGTCCTCTCAGGTTCGCGCCCGGCAAGGCCCCGGCCTCGACTACCGGATCCTGTGGGAATACCGCGCCGCCAGCCTGCCCGTGCAGGTGATCGCCGAGACCAGGGAGTGGCGCAAGATCTGCGACCCCGACGGTTCGGTCGCCTGGATCCACCGCACCGTGGCCTCGGGCCGCCGCAGCGTCTTCAACCGCTCGGCCGAAGAGATCATGATCCATTCCGGCCGGTCCGCCACCTCCTCGGTGCGGGCACGCCTGTCGCCGCGCTCGATCGTTTCCCTGGATGAATGCGAAGAGGGCTGGTGCCGGGTGCGGGCGCGCAAGATCAGGGGCTGGGTGCCCGAACGGGCGGTGTTCGGGACCCAGGAACGGGCCCTGTGCAACGCCGCCCGGCCCGCCGGCGCCGGTCGCAGCTAGACCTCACAACAGTTGAGCGGGCGCGCCGGGTCGTGTAACCCGCCCGCAACACTTCCGGAGCGTCACCCTTGAGCCAGTCCCAATATCCGTCGTCGTTCGATCACGAAGGCCTGCTGGCCTCGGGCCGCGGCGAGCTGTTCGGTCCGGGCAACGCCCAGCTGCCGGCCCCGCCGATGCTGATGTTCGACCGCATCAAGACCATCACCGCCGACGGCGGCGACTACGGCAAGGGCTATGTCGAGGCGGAACTCGACATCAACCCGGACCTCTGGTTCTTCCAGTGCCACTTCATCGGCGACCCGGTCATGCCGGGCTGCCTCGGCCTGGACGCCATGTGGCAGCTGGTCGGCTTCTACCTCGGCTGGATCGGCGGCCCCGGCAAGGGCCGGGCCCTGGGCGTCGGCGAGGTCAAGTTCACCGGCCAGGTGACCCCCGACGTCAAGAAGGTGGTCTATAAGGTCCACCTGAAGCGCGTCATCAACCGCAAGTTGGTCATGGGCATCGCCGACGGCGTGCTCGAGGCCGACGGCGAGGTCATCTACACCTGCGCCGACATGCGCGTCGGCCTGTTCGGCGGCACGGCCACGGTGGCGTCCACGGACGCCTGACCCCATTTAACGCAGACCGCGGTCAACGCGGCGCCTGAAGACTGAATGATAGGAAACACCATGCGGCGTGTCGTCGTCACCGGATTGGGCATCGTCTCCTCCATCGGCACCGGCCAGGACGAGGTCGCGGCCTCCCTGCGCGAAGCCAGGTCGGGCGTCCAGCACGCCGCCGACCACGCCAGATACGGCTTCCGCTCGCAGGTCTGGGCCCCGCCGGCCCTGGGCGTCACCGCCGAGGACTGGGCGCCGCTGGTGGATCGTCGCGCCGCCCGCTTCCTGGCCAACGGCACGGCCTGGGCGCACATCGCCTTCGAGGAAGCCCTCAAGGACAGCGGCCTGAGCGCCGACGAAATCAAGGACGAGCGCATCGGCCTGATCGTCGGCGAGGGCGGCCCCTCGACCCAGGTCATCCTGCAGGCGGCCCAGACGACCGTCGAAAAGGGCTCGCCCAAGCGCGTCGGCCCCTTCGCCGTGCCCAAGGCCATGGCCAGCGGCCCCTCGGCCGTACTGGCCACCTGGTTCGAGCTCAAGGGCATCAACTATTCGATCAGCTCGGCCTGCGCGACCTCGGCTCACTGCATCGGCGCGGCTGCGGAACAGATCGCCTGGGGCAAGCAGGACGTGGTCTTCGCCGGCGGCTGCGAGGACATCGACTGGTCCATGTCGAACATGTTCGACGCCATGGGCGCCATGTCCTCCAACTTCAACGAGACGCCCTCGGTCGCCTCGCGCGCCTATGACAAGGACCGCGACGGCTTCGTCATCGCCGGCGGCGCCGGCATCGTGGTGCTGGAAGAATACGAACGCGCCGTGGCGCGCGGCGCGACCATCTACGCCGAAGTCACCGGCTACGCCGCCAACTCGGACGGCTACGACATGGTGGCCCCCTCGGGCGAGGGCGCCGAGCGCTGCATGAAACTGGCCCTGGAGATGGCCGGCAACCCGCGCATCGACTACCTGAACCCGCACGGCACCTCGACCCCGGTCGGCGACGCCAAGGAAATGGGCGCGGTGCGCAATGTCTTCGGCGACGACCTGCCGATGATCTCCTCGACCAAGTCGCTGACGGGGCATTCCCTGGGCGCCGCTGGCGCGCAGGAAGCCATCTACTGCCTGCTGATGATGAAGCACGGCTTCGCCGCCGAGAGCGCCCACATCGAGAATCTGGACCCCGAGTTCGAGGGCATGCCGATCCTGCGCCAACGTCACGACGGCGAACTGAAGCATGTCATGTCCAACAGCTTCGGCTTCGGCGGCACCAACGGCACCCTGATCCTGTCCAAGATCTGAGATCGACGAGGCGGCGCGCCTTGTCGCCTCGGACACGAAAATAACGCCATTCGGCCCTTCGTCCGCCCGGATGGGCGTTCAGAAAGGCATCATCGGCCTGTCGGAGTTCGGAAAAGTCCCGGATCCTGAACAGCCCCCCCAGCCCCCCAGGAGTTTTCCGCGAAAGGGCTTCGACGGGCCGATGCTTCCTCCAAGCAGAGACGCCCG
>JALAGW010000090.1 GCA_022712235.1 Brevundimonas sp.
GGCGGCGCCTGGCTGATGGGCCTCGGCCATTTCGTCTTCCTCGGCATCGGCATGGACCTGCCCGGCGCCCTGGCCCTGATCGGTCTACTGACCCTGCTCTTCCTGCGACCGCTCAGCCCGCCCGTCAGCGCGATCCGTCCTGTGCTGATCGGGGCCGCCGCCTGCCTGATCCTCGCCTGCGGCCTCACCTTCGCCGCGCGTTTCGCCGAGCCGACGCCCGCCGTGGCCGAGGCCTTGCCCTGATAGCCGCCCGCTGGCGAAACCGCATCCAACCGTCTATCGCAGCCTGATGTTCCACGATCCCGTTCTCGTCACCGGCTCGGCCGGCTTCATCGGCTTCCACACCGCCCAGCGGCTACTGGCGCGCGGCGAGACGGTCATCGGTCTGGACAACCTCAACGCCTACTACGACCCGGCGCTCAAGCAGGCTCGTCTGGCCCAGCTTCAGGCCTACCCCGCCTATCGCCACTACACGCTGGATCTGGCAGACCGCGCCGGCGTCGCCGGCCTCTTCGCCGAGCACAGGCCGCGTCGCGTCGTCCACCTCGCCGCCCAGGCCGGGGTCCGCTACAGCCTCGAAGCGCCCGAAACCTATGTGGATTCCAACGTCGTCGGCTTCCTCAGCATCCTAGAGGGCTGCCGCGCCGTTCAGGCGAGCAACCTTGTCTTCGCCTCCACCAGTTCGGTCTTCGGCGCCAACGCCGCCCTGCCGTTTTCGGTGCGCGACCCGGCGGACCACCCCCTGACCGTCTATGCGGCGACCAAGCTGGCCAATGAAGCCATGGCCCATTCCTACGCCCACCTGTTCGGCTTCCCGGCCACGGGCCTGCGCTTCTTCACCGTCTATGGACCGTGGGGGCGCCCGGACATGGCCCTGTTCAAATTCACCCGCGCCATCCTCAAGGACGAGCCGATCGACGTCTACGGCGAGGGCAAGATGTCGCGCGACTTCACCTATGTGGACGACATCGTCACCGGCGTAGTCGCCGCCCTGGACCGTCCCGCCGCTGTCGATCCGACCTGGGACGCCAGGGCTCCCAACCCCGCCACCAGCGGCGTCGCCCCCTGGCGCATCCTCAACCTCGGCGCCGGCCGTCCGGTCGCCCTGATGCGCTACATCGAAGTGCTGGAGGAAAAGCTGGGTCGCAAGGCGAAGCTGAACCTCATGCCCATGCAGGACGGCGACGTGGCCAATACCGAGGCCGATGTCGCCGACACCCTGTCCGCACTCGATTATGCCCCTTCGACCCCGGTCGAGGACGGCGTCGGCCGTTTCGTCGACTGGTACTGCAACTTCTACCGCGAGAACTGACACAGCCGGGCGCCCGACGAGCCCGTCACTTCATAGCAGCAAGAAATGGAAACGCCCTGGTGGAGCCGAGGGGAGTCGAACCCCTGACCTCGTCATTGCGAACGACGCGCTCTACCAACTGAGCTACGGCCCCGACCGACAGGCAGAAGCGGGAGATAGAGGGCGGCGCGGGGGGGTGTCAACGGGTCGCGGAGGAATCCTTGGCGTTCCTGAAAGGCCCCGCTAGAAACGGGTCTGCATTCAAAGGAACTTCGTTCATGGGCATCGGCGCCGGCGTCATCGGCTTCATCTTCTTCGTGCTGGGCGCTCTGCTGCAGCTTCTGCTCTTCGCCATCATCGCCAATGCGATCCTCAGCTGGCTGTTCGCCTTCGACGTCATCAACTACCGCAACCGCTTCGTGGCCCAGGTGGCCGAGTTCCTGGACCGGTTCACCAGTCCGATCCTGGCGCCGCTGCGCCGCGTGATCCCGCCGCTGGGCGGCATCGACCTGACGCCGATCGTGGCCCTGCTGATCATCCAGGGCGTGCAGGGCTATCTGCTGCCGCCGCTGCACGTCGCGGCGCTGGGCCTCGTCGGCGCCTACTGAGGCGAAACGTTGAGGCGAGGACACGGCGGTCAGGAATCTTAATCCGGCCGCATTCCGCCCCTTGCGCGCGGCGGGCGGGCTCCTAAGGTGCCCGCGACGGGTCCCGACGGGACCGCAGAATGCGCGTATTTATGACCACGATCAGGACAGTCGCCATTATCGGCGCCGGGCAAATGGGTTCGGGCATCGCTCAGGCGGTGGCCTCCGGCGGCTATGAGGTGCGGCTCTACGACCTGTCGGCCGAGCGGATTCCCCTGGCCCTCGGCGAGATCGCGGCCAGCCTGGCGCGGCGCGCCGCGCGCGGCCTGACGACCGCAGCCGAGGCCGACGCCGCCCTGGCCCGCATCCAGCCCGTCGCGTCGTTGGCCGAGGCGGCCAAGGCTGATCTCGTCATCGAGGCGGCGTCCGAGGACGAGGCGGTCAAGAAGGCGGTCTTCGTCGATCTTCTGCCGCACCTGGACCCGGACACCCTGCTGGCGTCCAACACCTCGTCCATTTCGATCACCCGCCTGGCCTCGGTCAGCGACCGGCCCGACCGCTTCATCGGCCTGCACTTCATGAAGCCGGCGCCGACGATGAAGCTGGTCGAGATCGTGCGCGGCATCGCCACCTCGGCCGCCACCTACGAGGCCGCCGTCGCCTTCGCCGAGAGCCTGGGCAAGATCACCACCGAGTCCGAGGATTTCCCCGCCTTCATCGTCAACCGCATCCTGGTGCCGATGATGAACGAAGCCATCTATGTCCTCTATGAGGGCGTGGGCGACGTCACCTCGATCGACAAGGCGCTGAAGCTGGGCGCCAACCACCCGATGGGGCCGCTGGAATTGGCTGACTTCATGGGTCTGGACGTGGTTCTGGCCATCATGAACGTGCTGTATGACGGCTTGGCCGACAGCAAGTACCGCCCCTGCCCACTGCTGGTGAAATATGTCGAGGCCGGCTGGCTGGGCAAGAAGAGCGGTCGCGGCTTCTATGACTATTCCGGCGCCGCGCCGGTTCCGACCCGCTGATGTCGCGCTTCGACCGGATCGAGGATCTGCCGGGCCTCAAGCGCGTGGCGCCGCAGCGCTCGACGCAAAGGTTCGTGCTGGCGGCCCTGGCCGCCGCCGCCTGGCCGCCGTTGATCGTCACCCTGATCGTCTGGCCGCCCGAGAACTGGGCCTCGGGCGTCGATACCGACTGGCGGCTGGTGCTGCTGGTGCTGGGTCTGATCGCCGCCCCCCTCGGCCTGTGGATGCTGCGCCAGACCCATGCGCGGGTCGGCCGTCCGTCGACGCGGCTGGGCGTGGTCTGCCGCTTCATGGTCTTCGGCGGACTTCTGGCCGCCGCCGTCCAGACCCTGATCGCCGTGGTCATGTCCCTTCTGTCGGTGATCGCCTCGCAGAGCTTGGTCCAGGGCCTCGGCGCGATGGAAACCACCCTGCTGATCTTCGGCGTCGCCGGCCTGCCCCTGGCGGTGCTGGTGGGCGTCAGCTACGCCCTGTGGGCGGGCCTGTGCGCAGCCTTCATCGCGTTTACGCCCGCGCCGGTCGTCAAGGGCCGCATGGGCCTGATGCAAAACGGCGCCGGCTGACATTACACGGATTTAAGGTGCCCCGGCCGGACCAGGCCTGCATGAGCATCCGGCCTGCCGGGGGAGAGCCGACGCCATGACCGACCAGACTCTTGTCACGGACAGGCCGCAGCCCGTGGCCGCAAACGCCCGTATCCAGACCCTGGACGTGCTGCGCGGGGTCGCCGTCCTGGGCATCCTGGCGGTCAACGCCGCAGCCTTCGCCCTGCCCATGGATGCGGCCATGGCGCCCGAGCAGTCGCCCTTTCCCCTGATCGGCGCCTCGGCCCTGGCCCACTGGACGGTCGAGGTCTTCTTCCATCAGAAGTTCGTCACCCTGTTTTCCATGCTGTTCGGCGTGTCGATCTTCCTGGTCGGCGGTGAGCACGGGGACGAACCACGCGGGCGGCTGCTGCGGCGACGCCTGTTCTGGCTGGCCCTGTTCGGCCTGATCCACGGCGCCGCCTTCTGGTACGGCGACATCCTGCTGCTCTATGCCTGGTCCGGGCTGTTCGTGATGTTGATGCGGTCCATGTCGGCGCGCTCGCTGATCCTGTTCGGCGCCGCCGCCACCCTGGCGCTGGCGACCCTGCAGGCGGCCACGATGTGGATGACAGTCAACGGCCCCGCCCTTCTGGTCGACGCCTTGAGCGATGAGTCCATGAGCCTGGCCGAGGGCGCGGTCTCAGCCAGCATAGCCGCCTATCGCAGCGGCTGGCCCGCCGGACTGATCGAGAATCTCAAGGCCTGGGGCATCCTTCAGAGCGCCAGCCTGTTCGGCTATGTCTTCGCCACCGTCCCGCTGATGATGCTGGGTCTGGGCCTGTTCAAGGCCGGCTTCTTCCACGGCCGCATGCCGACGCGCCTCTATCTGGCCCTGATCGCGGTCGGCGGCGTCATCCTGGCGGTTCTGGGCCTGCTGGAATGGCGCGAGATCATTGCCGACCCCAAGGTTCAGGCCACCGGCGGCTGGGCCAAGGTCGTCGCCTCCTACCCGATCTTCATCACCCTGGCCTACGCCAGCGCCCTGATCCTGCTGACCACGCGCGGCCTGGGCATGGTGCGCCGGATCTTCGCCCCCGTCGGACGAATGGCCTTCACCAACTACCTGAGCCAGACGCTCATCATGACCACCCTCTTCTCCATGCCCTGGGGACCGCGCCTGATGGGGCAGGTCGATTATCCGGGCCAGTGGGCCATCGTCGCCGCCATCTGGGCCCTGCAGTTGATCTGGTCGCCGTTGTGGTTGAGCCGCTTCCGCATGGGGCCGCTGGAGTGGCTGTGGCGGCGCCTCAGCTATGGCCGCGACCTGCCTCTTCGGCGCGAAGCCTGAGGCGCAAGTTGCAGCCGGTCCGCCGATGGCTTAATCGCGCGGCATGACCGACGAAGCCCCCATCCGCCCCGAAGCCCGCTCACCGCGCGGGTTCGCCGACCGTCGCGGCCGCGACCTGACCGCCGAGCGCCGCATCGTCGCGCGCGTGTCCGAGGTCTATGAGCGCTGGGGCTTCGAACCTCTGGAGACCCCGGCGTTTGAATACGCCGACGCCCTGGGCAAGTTCCTGCCCGACGCCGACCGTCCCAACGAGGGCGTCTTCGCGATGCAGGACGACGCCGGTTCGGACGAGCCGGGCGAGTGGATGGCCCTGCGCTATGACCACACCGCCCCCCTGGCCCGCTTCGCCGCCCAGAACTGGGAGACCCTGCCCAAGCCCTTCCGTCGCTATGCCTATGGTCCGGTGTGGCGCAACGAAAAGCCCGGCCCCGGCCGCTTCCGCGAGTTCTGGCAGTGCGACGCCGACACCGTCGGCTCGGACCGGCCCGAGGCCGACGCCGAGATCATCGCCATGGCCTGCGAAGGCCTGCGCGCCGCCGGTCTGGGCGACGGCCAGTCGGTGATCCGCGTCTCCAACCGCAAGCTGTTCGACGGCCTGTTCGACGCTGGCGGCGTGACCGATGCGGTCCAGCGCCTGACCGCCCTGCGCGCCGTCGACAAGTATGACCGGCTGGGCCTCGACGGCGTCCGCGCCCTGCTGGGCGAAGGGCGAATGGATGAATCCGGCGACTACACCAAGGGCGCCCGCCTGCCCGCCGCCGTGATCGGCGCGGTCGAGGCCTTCCTCGTTTCCGCCGAGACCCCCGGCCTGAGCCGCGCGGGCGTGCTGGACGCCGTGGCCAAGGCCGGCGCGTCTCTGGGGGCCGCAGGCGAAGCGGCTCTGGCCGAACTGTCCGCCATCGACCGCGCCCTGACCGCCATGCGCGTCGGGGAGGCCGAGGTGAGGTTCGACCCGACCATCGTGCGCGGTCTGGAATACTACACCGGCGCCGTGTTCGAGGCCGAGCTGCTGCTGGACACCAGGGACGACAAGGGCCGCACCGTGCGCTTCGGCTCCATCGGCGGGGGCGGTCGCTATGACGACCTGGTGGCGCGCTTCACCGGTCAGTCCGTGCCGGCCACCGGCTTCTCGTTCGGCGTGTCGCGCTTGGCCTCGGCCCTGCGCGCCGCCGGTCGCGGCGCCGACGATGCGACGCGCGGCCCGGTCGTGGTCATCGTCTTCTCCGAGGACGACATGCAGCACTATCTCGACGCCGTGTCCGAACTGCGCGCGGCCGGCATCGCCGCCGAGCTCTATCTGGGCCGCGCCGGCATGAAGGCGCAGATGAAATACGCCGACCGTCGCGGATCGCCCGCCGCGGTCATCCTGGGCGGCGACGAACTGGCCGCCGGCGAAGTCACCATCAAGGATCTGGACGCCGGACGCGCCCGCGCCGCCGCCATCGCCGACAACGAGGCCTGGAAGGCCGAACGCCCCGGCCAGCAGAAGGTCGCCCGCGGCGAACTGGTGGCCGCCGTCCGCGCCATTATCGAATAAGCTTCGATAAAATCCACGTCGCAGACATGGGTTATCAACGTTTAGTCATAAATGGCTGCTTTTTGACGTTGGCATTGATTGACTTGGACCCGGCCTTCGCGTCATTTGGTCTCACTCAAGAGGCGCAGCGATCAAACGCAGCGACAACTTGAAGGCGTTTCGGGGAGGAAACGTCCGCTCCTTAGAGAGCGATAAAGCCCGCTGCGATGTATCCCCCGCAGCGGGCTTTTTCATGCCTGAAACCCAAGCCTCGGACCTCTGACACCCGCCCCGATCACTCATTATCGAACAGTCTTCGATAGTGAGAACAGACATAAAAAAGGGCCGGAGCGGCGACGCTCCGGCCCTCTTCGTTCGTCGGATCTGGCGCTTACCAGATGCGGACGCGGTCTTCCGGCGCGAGGTAGTATTTGTCGCCCGGCTTGACGCCGAAGGCTTCGTACCA
>JALAGW010000091.1 GCA_022712235.1 Brevundimonas sp.
GCATGATGACGCAGACCTTCAAGGACCGCATCGAGGCCGGCGAGAGCCTGGACAAGATCCAGAACGAAGCCTTCGCCGTGGTGCGCGAGGCCTCCAAGCGGGTCCTGGGTCAGCGTCAATACGACGTGCAGCTGGCCGGCGGCATGATCCTGCATGAAGGCGGCATCGCCGAGATGCGGACCGGCGAAGGCAAGACCCTGGTGGCCGTGGCCCCGGTCTATCTGAACGCCCTGGCGGGCAAGGGCGTCCACGTCATCACCGTCAACGATTACCTGGCGCGCCGCGACGCCGAGACCATGGGCCGCGTCTATCGCTTCCTCGGCCTCGAGGTCGGCGTCATCGTCAACGGCCTGTCGCAGGGCCAGCGCCAGGCGGCCTACAACGCCGACATCACCTACGGCACCAACAACGAATTCGGCTTCGACTATCTGCGCGACAACCTGGTCTATGATCGCCGCGAGATGGTTCAGCGCGGCCACCACTTCGCCATCGTCGACGAGGTCGACTCCATCCTGATCGACGAGGCGCGCACCCCGCTGATCATCTCGGGCCCCACCGAGGACCGTTCGGACCTCTACAAGATCGTCGACACGATCGTGAAGGAGCTGGTCCAGGACAAAGCCACCTATGATCTGGACGAAAAGCAGCGTCAGGCCCTGCTGACCGAGCTGGGCTCGGAACGCATCGAGGAAATGCTGGAGGCCGGCGGCCACTTCGCCGAGGACACCACCGACCTGTATGATCCGGCCAACGTCAGCCTGGTCCACCACGTCAACCAGGCCCTGCGCGCCAACACCCTCTACACGCGCGACAAGGACTACATCATCAAGGGCGGCGAGATCGTCCTGATCGACGAATACACCGGCCGCATGATGACGGGCCGTCGCCTGTCCGAAGGTCTTCACCAGGCCATCGAGGCCAAGGAAGACGTCAAGATCATGCCCGAGAACCAGACCCTGGCCTCGGTCACCATCCAGAACTACTTCCGCCTCTATGAAAAGCTGTCCGGCATGACCGGCACGGCCGCCACCGAGGCCCAGGAATTCCTCGACATCTACAAGATGGACGTCCTGGAAGTGCCGACCAACCGGCCGATCCAGCGCAAGGACTACGACGACGAGGTCTATCGCACCTTCGCCGAGAAGAACCGCGCCATCGCCGCCCAGATCGCCGAGTGCCACGTCAAGGGCCAGCCGATCCTGGTCGGCACCGTCTCGATCGAGAAGTCTGAGGAACTGTCGGACGTCCTGAAGGCCTATGACTACAAGGTCGAGACCGGCCGCACGCTCAAGGCCGAATACGCCGGGCGCGAGAAGGAAGCCCAGAAGGTCGGCGACGACGCCTGGGACATCACCTATGTCTCGGGCCGCGGCATTCCGCACAACGTCCTGAACGCGCGCCAGCACGAGCAGGAAGCCTATATCGTCGCCGACGCCGGCCTGCCCGGCGCGGTGACCATCGCCACCAACATGGCCGGTCGCGGCACCGACATCCAGCTGGGCGGCAACCTGGAGATGCGCATCCAGCGCTGGACCCAGGAACAGCGCAACATGGCCATCGAGGTCACGCCCGAGGCCCTGGCCGCCAAGGAAGCCGAGTTCAAGGCCGAGATCGCCGCCGCCAAGGAGCAGGCCATGATCGCCGGCGGCCTGTTCGTCCTGGGCACCGAGCGCCACGAGAGCCGCCGCATCGACAACCAGCTGCGCGGCCGCACCGGCCGTCAGGGCGACCCCGGCACCTCGAAATTCTACCTGTCCTGCGAAGACGACCTGCTGCGCATCTTCGCCGGCGACCGTCTGGACAGCATCATGAAGTCCTTCGGCGTGGCCGAGGGCGAGGCCATCAGCCACCCCTGGCTGAACCGCGCCGTCGAAACCGCCCAGAAGCGCGTCGAAGCCCGCAACTACGACATGCGCAAGAACGTGCTGAAATACGACGACGTCGTGAACGACCAGCGCAAGGCCGTGTTCGAACAGCGCCAGGAGTTCATGGACTCCGAGGACCTGTCGGAACTGGTCGCCGACTTCCGCCTCGACGTCGTCTCCGACCTGGTCGAGCGCTACATGCCGCCCAAGGCTTATGCCGAGCAGTGGGACATGGACGGTCTGGACGAGAAGGTCCGCTCGACCCTGGGCCTGGAGCTGCCGCTCAGGGACTGGGCCGCCGAGGAAGGCGTATCGAACGAAGAGATCGAGGAGCGCATCAACGCCGCCGCCGACGCCCGCGCCGCCGAGCGTCTGGAGATGATCGGCGCCGACCAGACCCGCGGTCTGGAAAAGCAGTTCATGCTGCAGATGATCGACATGCAGTGGCGCGAGCATCTGGTCCACCTGGACCACCTGCGCGGCGTCATCGGCCTGCGCGGCTACGGCCAGCGCGACCCGCTGAACGAATACAAGACCGAAGCCTTCAACCTGTTCGAGACCTTGCTGCACGACCTGCGCCACAACGTCACGCGCTGGCTGATGACGGTCGAGTTCCGCTTCGAGGCCCCGCCGGCCATGGAGATGCCCGAGTTCCAGGAAATCCACCTGAATCCCGGCACCGGCGAGAACGAGATGGCCAATCCGATGGCCCAGAACCCGGAAGGCATGCTGACCGGCGACGACCGCTCCAAGCTGCCGGTCGAGGCCCTGCCCGTCGGCTGGGAACGCACCAGCCGCAACGCCGACTGTCCCTGCGGCTCCGGCCGCAAGTTCAAGCACTGCCACGGTAGTCTTATTTAAGGCGCGCTGACGCGCGCGGCGCTACGCTCGCGACGCGGTCGCTCGCTGCTTGAGCGCAGACTATCCGAGAATGAAGAGGCGGTTCGCGACGGCGGCCCGCCTCTTTTCTGTTGGGCCGCCCGCCGATCCGGGTAAGGTCGAGGCATGAGCTACAAGCCCCTCTTCTCACGCGCCCTGGGTCTGGATCCCGAGCGGCTGCATTTCGCCGCCCACAGCCATCACCTGTGGCCCGACGCCAGCTTCGACGCCCAGGTCCAGGCCTGGGCCGAGGCCAACCGCTTCGCCGACCGCAAGTGGGACCTGGTCTTCGGCGAGGTCATTCCCGAGGCGCAGAAGCATGTGGCGAAGGAGCTGAACCTGCCCTCGCCCGACAGCCTGATCTTCACCTCCAACACCCACGACCTGCTGATCCGCCTGGTCTCGGGCGTCGAGAAGAAGCCGGTGCGCATCCTGTCCACCGACGGCGAGTTCCACTCCTTCCGCCGCCAGTCCGAGCGCTGGGAAGAAGCCGGCGAGGCCGTGGTCACGCGCGTGCCGCTGCAGCCCTTCAAGACCTTCTCCGAGCGTTTCGTCGCGGCGGCGCGCGCGGGCGGGCATGACCTGATCCTGATCAGCCAGGTCTTCTTCCGCACCGGACAGCTGTTCGACGCCATTCCCGAACTGGCGGCTCTGGCCGACCCGGCGGGACCGTGGGTGGTCATCGACGGCTATCATGGCTTCATGGCCACGCCGACCGACCTGTCGGCGGTGGCGGACAAGGTCTTCTATCTGGCGGGCGGCTACAAATACGCCATGGCGGGCGAAGGCGCCTGCTTCCTGCATTCCCCGCCCGGCTTCTGTCCCCGCCCGGTCA
>JALAGW010000092.1 GCA_022712235.1 Brevundimonas sp.
CTGCTGCACTATGTGGCCCTGATCTCCATCGCCTGCATCGGCATCGGCCTGATCTTCTATCCGCTGGCGGTCATCTTCGGGCGGGTGAGCCTGGGCCGGTTCGCGCGGGCGGCGGCGCCGGCGCAGGTGGTGGCCTTCTCGACCCAGTCGTTCCTGGCCAGCCTGCCGGTCATGGTCGAGCGGTCGGTGGACATGCTGGGCGTGAAACGGGCGACGGCGGGTCTGGTCCTGCCGCTGGCGGTGGCGGTGTTCCGCATCACCAGCCCGGTCGCCAACCTGGGCGTGGCCATCTATTGCGCCCACCTGTTCGGCATCGAGCCCTCGGCGGGGCAGCTGTTCGCCGCCATGCTGACGGCGGTGCTGATCTCGATCGGCACCGTGGGCCTGCCCGGTCAGGCCAGCTTCTTCGCCTCCATCGCCCCCATCTGCATCGCCATGGGCGTGCCGCTAGAGATGCTGCCCCTGCTGCTGGCGGTCGAGGTCATTCCCGACATCTTCCGCACCCTGGGCAATGTCACCGCCGACATGGCCGTGACGCGCATGGTGCAGGGCGGCGAGGTCGAAACCGTCGAGTGAACATTGGTTGACGATGTGGTCGCGTCACGGCCAAGCTCTCCCGAGGGGCGTCGGGAGAGTGATCATGAACAAGACGATTCTGCGCGCAGTCGCCGCGATGGCGACGGCGGCGGCCATGACGTGCAGCGCGGCGGCGCCCGCCCTGGCCCAGCAGGCGGCGGCGATCGAGGCGCGCTCGGCACCCGGCGGCGTGGCCGTGACCTGGCGACTGGCCGAGCCGACGACGCGCGTGGCGTTTCTGGATCAGAACATCGTCCGCACCGAATGGACGGTGACGACCCCGGGCCTGACCTTGGCGGATGGGGCGGTTGAAGCAGAGGCGCCTTTTCAGAGCTTCGAGATCCTGATCGCGCCCGATGCGACCGAGCGGGACCGCGGCTACCTGGCCCTGGCGCGCATCGGATCGGGAAGCATTCTGTACGGGCCGGCTCTGGCCTTGCAGGGCATGGACGCCGAGTTGACGGCGCGCCCCGCCGCAGGCGAGACGACCCTGCCGACGACGAAGGCGGAGAGGGGCTCGGTCTATCTCGGGGCCCAAAGCCAGGTCGAAACCTATCCGGGGGCCAAGGTGGCGATCGGCGAGACGGTGTCGCCGAGCCTGGCCGGAATCATGCGCGACGGCTTCTTCGCGGCCCAGGCCTTCTACGGCGCGCGGCTGGGGCGGGACCTGCCGTATGAGGCGGCAAGGCGGGGCGTGATCCTGATCATGCGTCCGCCCGTCCTGCGCATCCGCTTCAACGGTCCTCGCCGTTCCCGCCAGAAGCGTGAGCGGGGCCGCGGAAGACGGCGTTGAGGAACAGGGGCTTCAGCCCTTCCAGGAAGGCGCGCATGGTGACGTCCTGGGTGAAGGCGACGACCTGGCCGCGCCCGACTTCCGAGGCCATGGCGACGGGCTTGTAGGCCAGCTGGCGGCGGTTCTCGGCCCATAGCTGGCCCGACGCCAGCACCTGATCCGGCCCGGCCAGGCGCACGACATTGGTCCCCTCGTCGCGGGCCAGCGGCGCATAGATGTCCGAGCCGCGCACCATGACGCTGAGGGTCGGGGCGACGCCCGCGCCCAGCCAGTGCTCATTGTCGACCACGGCGCTGGCCAGGACGCCGGCGACCGGATCGGGCGCGCCGCCGTGGTGGCCGGTCAGGGCCAGGTATTCGGCGTCGGTGGCGATCTCGCTGCCGCCGTCCTTCTTGTCCTCGTCGCCGTCGCCGGAGACGGCGCTTTCGCGGCGGCTCTCCAGCAGCTTGGAATCGGGATCGGTCAACAGACGGCTGGCCGAGCCGACGCCGATCAGGACGCCGCCCGCCTGAACCCAGGCGCGCAGGTTGGCGACGCCGCTCTCGCCCAGGATCTGCTCGTAGTTTCCGCCCGAAGGCAGGATCAGCACCTGGTAGCGGGACAGGTCGGCGTTCGCCAGGCGGCGGGTGCGCACGGCCGTGACCGGCCAGCCGTATTCGCGCTCGAGCACATGGCGGATGGAGCCGGCGGATTCGGGGTCGGTCGGGTCGTCCCAGGCCATGGCCACGCGCGGCGCCTTGATGGCGGTCGCCTTGTCCGAGCCGACGCTGGGGCCGCTGGAGACCCAGGAGGTGGCCAGGGGCGTCACCTGGGCGCCGCTGCCGGCGGCCAGACGGCGGCCGCGTTCGTCCAGGTCGGCGGGCGAACCGGCGCGCGGCACGATGAAGGTCCCGCCCGGATAGGCGCGGCCGTCCAGGGTGAAGGGCGCCTCGATCGAGCGGACCGGCAGCTTGTCGGTCAGGGCGGCGGTCAGGAAGCGCATCCCCGCCGTGCCCGGATGGATGGCGTAGCCGTAGGCCGCGTCGCCGGAGGCCACGGCGGCCGGGCGGATCAGTTCGGGGCCGACGGCGGCCGTCTGGACCGAGGGGGCGCCGGTGCAGCGCTGGCTCGGCACGTTGAACAGAAGCGGCAGGGACCAGCCGGTCAGATCATAGATCTCATCGCCCAGGCCGCGCGCGCGACGGGCTTCCTGTTCGGCCAGGAATTTCGGGTCCAGCGGCACGTCCTTGGCCAGCAGGGTCTCGGCCATGCGGCGCTGGGGCTGGGACAGGTTCACCACATAGTCGCCTGCCTGATAGGTCTGGCCGCAGGCGGAGAAGGATGCGGTCGCGCGCCCGACTTCCAGGCCTGATCGCACCAGCAGGCCCGCCAGCTTGTCGGCGGCGGCCGGGTCGGCGGCGGCGGAGCGCGACAGGACATAGGCGCCGCGTCCGCCCGAGATCCCGTCGCGGTGGAAGGCGTAGAAGTCGCTGAGCAGCTTTTCGCGGTCGCGGGCGGCGGTCTCGATGGTCGACAGGGTGGCGGTGAGGTGGCCCTTGACCGTGTCGGCGTAGGTCAGCATCTCGCCCGACGAGCGGCGCGCCAGCAGGCCGCGCGACGAGCCCTGCTCATAGGTCATGGAGACGGCGCCGAAATAGGCGGGCCAGCCGTCGCCGTAGCCGGGATAGAAGGCGTCGAAGGTCTCTCGCGTGAAATAGTCCAGCCCGGCCTGGTCGAAGCGCCCGGCGGTGTTGCGGCCGAAGCGTTCGCGGGCGTCCAGGATCGGCGGATAGATCCAGGGGTTCAGCGGCTGGGCCTCGGGCGGGAAGAAGAAGCTGGAGTCGGTGCCCATCTCGTGGGAATCGACCACCACCTGCGGACGCCATTCGCGGATCAGGGCCGCGTGGCCCTGCGTCTCCGGCTGGGACTGGATGAACCAGTCGCGGTTCAGGTCGAACAGATTGTGGTTGTAGCGGCCGGACGGCCACGGCTCGGCCCGTTCGGCCGACAGGGGATCGCCGTTGGGCTGGGCGCCGAGGCCCGCCTCGAAGCTGTTGATGAAGCGTTCGCGCCCGTCGGGATTCTGGGTCGGGACGAAGACGACCACGACGTTTTCCAGCCAGGCTTGCGCCTCGGCGTCGAGGCTGTCGGGCAGGCGGCGCGCGGCGATCAGGGCGGCGTCGGCGGGGCTGATCTCATTGCCGTGGACGGAATAGGCCATCCAGACGATGGCGGGGGCGTCGTTGATCAGGGCGCGGGCCTGCTCGGGCGAGGGCTGGCGCGGGTCGGCCAGGGCCTTGGTCGCGGCCTTGATCGCGTCCAGCCGGGCGATGTTGCGCGGCGAGCCGACGGCGGCCCAGAACAGGGGGCGGCCCTCCCACGTCTGGGCGTAGTCGCCCATGACCATGCGGTCAGGATTGGCGGCGCGCAGGGCCTCGAAATAGCGGCGCACGTCGGCCGAGCGGGTGATGCGCTCGCCGCTGTCGTGGCCGACGACGGCCTGAAGCGCGGGCGGGTTCTGCTGAGCCAGGGCGGGCGCGGCGCCCAGGGCCAGGCTGAGCGCCAGCAAGGAACAGACGGCGCGGCGACGAGACGACATAAGAAAACTCCCCCTACAGATCATCGACCTTAACCGTGGAGCCGAGGCGAAGGGAAGCCGCGCCGCGCATGGCGCCTTGACGGCGCCATACAGTATGTCGCATACACTGTGTGTCACACACTATGTGGCGGCAGGTGAGGCGGCGCGAGGTGGACAAGGCGTTGTTCGAGGCGATGCGGCTGGAGCTGCGGCGGGGGTCCCTGGTGCTGGCGGTGCTCGCCTGCCTGCGGACCGAACGCTACGGCTACACCCTGCGTCAGGCCCTGGCGGCGGACGGGCTGGAGATGGAGGAATCCACCCTCTATCCGCTGCTGCGGCGGCTGGAGGGGCAGGGGCTGCTGACCAGCGAATGGCGCGAGGAAGAGAAGCGGAAAAAGCGCTTCTACGTCCTGTCGCCGCAGGGCGAGGCCCTGCTGGCCGCCCTGACCGAGGAATGGCGGGGCATCAACGCCTCGCTGGATCGCATGCTGTGAAATTTCGGGGGAGGGAGACCGATATGGACGTGATCGAACGCTATCTGGAGGCCGTGGCGGCCCAGTTGCCGACCGAGGACCGCGAGGACATCGTCGCCGAACTGCGCGACCTGATCCTGAGCCGCGTCGAGGCGCGCGAAGAGGAGCTGGGCCGGACGCTGACCGACGATGAGAAGGAGGCCATCCTGCACGAGATCGGCCATCCCCTGGTCGTCGCCGCCCGCTATCGCAAGGGGCCGGACAGTCTGATCGGGCCGGAACTGTTCCCCTATTGGCTGTTCGGGGCCAAGGCGGGGCTGATCGTGATCGCGGCGGTGCAGGCGCTGGGGCTGCTGGTCCATGTTCTGGGCGCGCCGGCCGATTTCGGGCGCGCGATCAGCCAGGCCTTCCACGGCTTCTTCTCGGGCGGCCTGACCCTGCTGGGGGCGCTGACCCTGGCCGGAGCGATCATGGAGCATTACGACATCAAGCCGACCTGGCTGACGCAATGGCGTGTGCGCGACCTGTCGGCCTTCGGCCTGGCCGACCCGGCCAAGTGGGGCGCGTCGATGACCGGAAGCGACAAGGCGAAGGCCGAATGGCTGCCCAAGGGCGCCAAGGTCTGGGGGCTGCGCGCCGAGACTCCGCGCGCGGCTGAGGCTCTATGGTCCCTGATCGCCAGCGCCGTCTTCATCCTGTGGTGGATCGGAGCCATCAACTTCACGGGACTGGGCGCCTTCTCATTGCGAGGCGGCGCGGTCAGCGTGACGGCGGCGCCGATCTGGAACCTTCTGTTCGCGCCCATCCTGGCCTGGGTCGTGGCGGGCATGGCGGTGGACGGCATCACCTTGTGGCGGCCGGGCGCCGGGCGGCTGCGCGCCTTCCTCAAGATCCCGGTGGCGGCGGCCGGATTGTGGATCGGCTGGAGACTGTTCGAAGCCGGTCACTGGGCGACGCTGACCCAGGGGGATCAGACGGCGCGGGTCGTCGGCGGGACGACCAATGTCAGCTTGGAAGCCCTGCGTGCGATCAACGAGGCCGGGCGCGGTCTGGCGGACACAGCCATGACGCTGGGTTCGGTGTTGAGCTGGGCGCTGGCGATCATCATGCTGTGCCTGGCGTTCGACATCCTGACCCAGATGTGGCGCATCGCGACAATGAAGGACTGCTGACCCGTCGCTGAGTGAAGGTCGGCGCCGCCATGTCCGAAAACCGCGAGACAGGGCGGCGCGGCGGGCGCATGTTGCGGGCATGGAAAACGCCCGCGACAGTCTGGATCAGGAGGCCTGCTATCGGGCGGTTCTGACGCGCGACCCGCGCTTTGACGGGCGGTTCTTCACCTGCGTGAAGACGACGGGGATCTATTGCCGCCCGGTCTGTCCGGCGCGGACGCCCAAGCGCGAGAACATGAGCTTCGTCGCCTCGGCGGCGGCGGCGGAAGAGGCGGGGTTCCGCGCCTGTCTGCGCTGTCGGCCCGAGACGGCACCGGACATGGGGGCCTGGCGCGGGACCTCCAACACCGTCAGCCGCGCCCTGGGTCTGATCGAGGCGGGGGCGCTGGATAGTCACTCCGAGTCTGGGGGCGATGTGGATGCTCTGGCCGCCCGTCTGGGGGTGGGCGAACGGCACCTGCGCCGCCTGTTCCGACAGCATCTGGGGGCGGCGCCGGTCAGCGTGGCGCAGACGCGGCGGGTGCTGCTGGCCAAGGCCCTGATCCACCAGACCGACCTCGCCATGGCCGAGGTGGCGCTGGCCTCGGGCTTCGGCAGCGTGCGGCGCTTCAACGAGACCTTTCAGGGCCTGTATGGACGCCCGCCTTCGGCGTTGCGACGCCGGGCCGAGAAGCCGGGCGACGCCAAGACGAATGAAGGCGTGCGGCTGAGCCTGCCTTACCGGGCGCCCTATGAGGTCGAGGCCATGCTGGGGGCGCTGGCCGCGCGCGGCGACACGGTCGAGGACGGGGTCTGGCGGCGCGAACTGACGCCTGACGCGGACGGCGCGACCGGCGAGGTCTCGGCCCGGTTCGAGGACGGAAACCGGCTGGCGGTGACGGTGGCGGCCTCGGACCTGAAGGCCCTGCCCGGCGTGCTGGCGCGGGTGCGGCGGGTGTTCGACCTGTCGGCGGACCCCGAGGCGATCCAGAGGGATCTGTCGGCGGACGCCCTGCTGGCGCCCCTGCTGCGGGCGCGGCCCGGCCTGCGTCTGCCCGGAGCTTGGATGGACGAGGCGGCGGACATGGCCAGCGACCGGCTGGAGGACGAAGGGCTCGCAAGACGGGCCGAGCACTGGCGGCCCTGGCGGGCCTATGGCGCGCTGCACCTGTGGGAAGCGGGGATCGACGGCGCCGCACTGATGGAGATGAACGATGAAAAAGACGCAGCCTGAAGCCTTCACCCTGGACCGTATCGCCTCGCCGCTGGGCGAGGTATTGCTGGTCACGGACGCCGAGGGCGCGGTGCGGGCCTTCGACTTCGTGGATTACGAGGCGCGCATGATGAAGCTGCTGACGCGCCACTACGGCGAGGTCGTGCTGACCGAGGGTCGGGCGCCCGAGGCGGTGCGGGCGGCGGTGGCGGCCTATTTCGGCGGCGACGCGACGGCGCTGGACGGCCTGACGGTGAAGACCGGCGGCACCGATTTCCAGCGCTCGGTCTGGGCGGCCCTGCGCACCATTCCGGCGGGCGAGACCTGGAGTTACGGCCAACTGGCGCACGCCATCGGCAAGCCCAGCGCCGTGCGCGCCGTGGGTCTGGCCAACGGGGCCAATCCGGTCGGCGTCATCGTGCCCTGCCACCGCGTCGTCGGCGCCAACGGGACCCTGACCGGCTATGCCGGCGGACTGGAGCGCAAACGCTGGCTGCTGGCGCACGAAAGCGCCGCGCCGAGGCTTATCTGAACGGCGAGGTGAACTGGTCCGGGGTCAGGGCGCGGGGGGTGAAGCGGGCTTCGCGGACGGCGCCGTTGAAGTAGTTGACGCGGTTGATGCGCGTGCCGACCGAGGCGCGGCCGGGGCCTTGGGGCTTGAAGGCGATCTCCGCCTCGGCCTGGACCACGCCGTTGACGAAGGCGCGATAGGTGGTCCCGTCGAAGGTCTGGGCGACGTGAGCCCACTGGCCGAGGGGGTGCAGCCTGGTCGGCTCGATCAGGGGCTTGTTGTAGCCCTCGCCCTTGGTGAAGGCGTCCAGATACCAGCCGCCTTCGACCACGCGGATCTCGAACATGATGCGGGTGCCGGGACCGCCGGTCGCCTCGTCCGATTGCAGGTGGAACCAGCGCTGCTCGAAGGGGCCGCCGTCGGGGCGGAAGACGGCCTCGAAGGTGAAGGTCGCGGCCCCCGCCAGCGGATGCCGGTCGATGAACAGGGCGTCGTCCACGCCGTCGAACTGCACCGCCGGGCCGAAGGGGCTGGCGACGATGCGGGGCGCGCCCTCGACATGGGTGACCTCGCCGCCGATGGCCGACAGGCGGTCGAAGGTCCAGACGGTCTGGCCCGTTTGCGCGACGGGGGCGGGAAGGGAGGCGCAGGCGGCGAGCGGCGCAAGGGCCAGCGGAGCGGCCAGAACGGCGCGGCGGTTCAAGGTCATGTCGCTCCCCTCAGGCCGCGCCGTCGAGGAAGAGGCGGCAGGCCGGATTGTCGGTCTCATCGACATAGGGGTAGCCGAGGGCGTCCAGCGCGGTCCAGAGGGCGGGGACCTGATCCGGGGCGACGCTGATCCCGGCCAGCACCCGGCCCACGTCGTCGCCGTGGTTGCGATAGTGGAACAGGGTCAGGGCCCAGGCGGGCTGCAGGCTGTTGAGGAAGCGCAGGAAGGCGCCGGGGCGCTCGGGGAACTCGAAACGCAACAGGCGTTCGTACGGCAGGCCGATGGTGCGTCCGCCGACCATGTAGCGGACGTGCAGCTTGGCCGTCTCGTTGTCGCTCATGTCCTCGACGGCGTAGCTGTCCGAGCGGAGGCGTTCGATCAGGGCGTGGC
>JALAGW010000093.1 GCA_022712235.1 Brevundimonas sp.
CGCTCCAGCACCTCCTCCCGCATGGTCATGTGGGCGGCCAGGTCGGATTTCCGCGGTTCGGGATCCAGGCGGATGGCCTGATCGCGCACCGGGATCAGCCGTGCCCGGGTCTCGGCCTCGGCGCTCGCGAACAGGGTGACCTCGTGGCCCAGCTCGACCAGGGCGTCGGTCAGATGGGCGACGACCCGTTCGGTTCCGCCGTAAAGGCGCGGCGGCACCGCCTCATAGAGGGGCGTGACCTGAGCAATCTTCATCTTCCGACTCCCGCGCCCCCGCTGGTGCGCTGGAATCGTCAACACGGGTCAATGACCGGGGTTCCAGCTTGGCCGAAACGATAGTCGCAAGTCTTACAGCGGCTTGCGCCTACTGCATCCCGGCGCGGATCTCGGCGCGCAGGGCGTCGATGGGGCGCAGGCCCGTGTCGGTCTTGAAGCGCCAGTAGGTCCAGCCGTTGCAGGCCGGCGCGTTTTCCAGCAGGGCGCCCAGCTTGTGGATCGAGCCGGTCATGGAGCCGGACACCAGTGAACCGTCAGCGCGCACGCGGGCCTCATGATCGCCCTTGGGGCAATACAGCTTGTCGCCGGGAGCCAGCAGGCCTGCCTCGACCAGGGCGCCGAACGGCACCTTGGGCTCGGCCTTCTTGGAGCCGGTGACGACCAGGTCTTCGGGTGCGGCGGGGATGACCGCCTTGATGCGCTTCTCGGCCAGTTTGGCGTAGGTCTCGTCGCGCTCGATGCCGATGAAATGGCGGCCCAGACGCTTGGCCGCCGCCCCCGTGGTGCCGGTGCCGAAGAAGGGGTCCAGAACCACGTCGCCGACGCGGCTGGCCGACAGCAGCACCCGGTGCAGCAGGGCCTCGGGCTTCTGGGTCGGGTGGGCCTTGTCGCCGTTGTCGTCCTTCAGCCGCTCATTGCCGGTGCACAGGGCCAGGGTCCAGTCCGAGCGCATCTGGGTGTCTTCGTTGAAGGCCTTCAGCGCGTCGTAGTTGAAGGTGTAGCGCTTCTGCTCGCGCGACTTGGCGGCCCAGATCAGGGTCTCGTGCGCATTGGTGAAGCGGGTGCCCTTGAAGTTCGGCATGGGGTTGGACTTGCGCCAGATGATGTCGTTCAGCACCCAGAAGCCCAGGTCCTGCATCGCCGAACCCAGGCGGAAGATGTTGTGATAGCTGCCGATGACCCAGAGCGAGCCCTCGTCCTTCAGCACCCGACGGCACTCGGTCAGCCAGGCGCGGGTGAAGGCGTCATAGGCGGCGAAGCTGTCGAACTTGTCCCAGTCGTCGTCGACCGCGTCGACCTTGGAATTGTCGGGACGCAGCAGGTCGCCGCCCAGCTGCAGATTATAGGGCGGGTCGGCGAAGACCATGTCCACCGACTTGTCCGGCAGGCCCTTCAGCACCTCGATGCAGTCGCCACGCAGGATGACGTCGGTCTTCAACTCGGACATGGAAAAGCGGCCCCGGACAGATGAGACGCTTATGGTGAATCCTTACGGTTAAGGCGGAGTAACCAAACTTAAGATCCCGACAGATCGAGGAAATCCTTTGGCTGGCAAAGATGGTGCAAAACGCATCCCGTCTGAGCTATGACGCGCATATGATCGCACGCCTTCGCCCCGTTCCGTTCGCCCTCGGGCCTGTCCACTTCGTCGGCATCGGCGGCATCGGCATGAGCGGCATCGCCGAGATCATGCTGAAGATCGGCTATCAGGTGTCCGGCTCGGACGCCAAGGCCAGCGCCAACACCGAGCGGCTCGAGAAGCTGGGCGCCCGCATCTACATCGGCCATGACGCCGCCCATGTGACCGAGGGCGTCTCGGCGGTGGTCTATTCGACCGCGGTCAAGGCGACGAACCCCGAGCTGGTCGTGGCGCGCGAGCGTCGCATTCCCCTGGTGCGCCGCGCCGAGATGCTGGCTGAGCTGATGCGTCTGCAATTCTCGGTCGGCGTCGGCGGCACCCACGGCAAGACGACGACGACCTCCATGGTCGCAGCCCTGCTGGACGCCGGTTCGCTGGACCCGACGGTGGTCAACGGCGGCATCATCAACGCCTACGGCACCAACGCCAAGGTGGGCGAGGGCGACTGGATCGTGGTCGAGGCCGACGAGAGCGACGGCTCCTTCTTGCGCCTGAAGTGCACGGTCGCGGTCATCACCAACATCGACCCGGAACACCTGGACCACTACGGCGACTTCGACGCGGTCAAGAAGGCCTTCTGCGACTTCATCGAGGACATTCCCTTCTACGGCTTCGGCGTGGTCTGTCTGGACCACCCGGAAGTGCAGAAGCTGGCGGCCCAGATCGATAACCGCCGTCTGGTCACCTACGGCCTGAACCCCCAGGCCATGGTCCGCGCCGAGAACGTGCAGATGTCGCCCGACGGCTCGCGCTTCGACGTGGTCATTCAGGGACAGGGTCTGGCCGCGCTGGACGAGCCGAACCGGATCGAGGGCCTCTATCTGCCCATGGCCGGCTGGCACAATGTGTCGAACTCTCTGGCCGCCATCGCCGTGGCCCGGGAGCTGGGCGTGGATGACGATTCCATCCGTCAGGGCCTGGCTGGCTTCGGCGGGGTCAAGCGTCGCTTCACCACTACCGGCGTGGTCGGCGGGGTGCGCGTCATCGACGACTACGGCCATCACCCGGTCGAGATCGCCGCCGTGCTGAAAGCCGCCCGTCAGGTGGTGCAGTCGGCCGACAATCCGGGCCGCGTCATCGCCGTCGTCCAGCCGCATCGCTACACCCGCCTGCGCGACCTGATGCAGGACTTCTCGACCTGCTTCGCCGACGCCGACAGCGTTCTGGTCGCCGATGTCTATCCGGCGGGCGAGCAGCCGATCGAGGGCGTCGACAAGCATGCCCTGGCCGAGGGCATCCGCCGCTATGGCCACCGTCAGGTCGCCGCCCTGGAAAACGCCGCCGTCCTGCCGCGCGTCATCAAGGATGAAGCCAGGCCGGGCGACCTGGTCGTCCTGCTGGGCGCCGGCGACATCACCAGCTGGGCCTACGCCCTGCCGGCGCAACTCGAGGCCCTGGGCTAGGTTTCAGCCCAGGTAGCGCGCGATCATCGCGCCGAAGAAGAAGCAGAGCAGGCTGGTCATGGCGAAGGCCGTGACAAAGGCGCCCAGCCATTCGACCCGCCCCTGAAGGCGCAGCGCCTCGGCCGGGTCCAGCAGGCCTGATCTGATCTTCTTCATGTCGCCTTCCAGCGCCAGCAGGACCACGGCCATGCCGGCCAGCAGCGGCAGCCAGGCCGTCAGCAGGGACGCCAGGGATCCGGCCGAGGCGCGGCCGGAACTGAAGCGGGCGATGAAGTCCTGCATGACCGCCTGATGGCCGAGCGGCAGATAAACGAACAGCAGAAGGCTGATCGCCGCCAGATAGAGCAGGGCGTAGAAGGCGCGCTGGGGCAGACTGATCGGCACGGCGGGCGGCGGCTCGGTCGGTTCGGAAAAGGCGTCGGGCATGGCCGCGCCGCCCAGAAAGTGGCCGGCCTGCCGGCGCTTCTCGATGTGCCAGAACCAGCGATAGGTTCCGGCGTGGGCCAGAGGCAGGAAGAAAAAGGCCATCAGCACGGCCAGGACGCCGTTGAAGGCCTGCTCGAACGTCAGGCTGCGGCCCATGCCTTCCGCCGCGAACAACAGGCCGATGCACAGGGCGCCGATCCCGATCACGCTCGGCGGCGTGATGACGAGGATCAACAGGATGGAGCGCAGCGGCTCTTGCAGACCGGGGAGAAAGCGCTTCCCCTTGCTTGTCGATGTTGTTCGGGGCATCGCAGCCTTATCGCACACTGGACGCGCGCAAGAGATTTGAATGACGACCTGGACTGAAGCCCTTCCTGACGTGCGCGGCAAGCTGCTGTTGAACGAACCTCTGGGGCCCTACACCTGGTTCCGCGTGGGCGGGGCGGCGGACGCCCTGTTCATCCCGGCGGACGCCGAGGATCTGGCCGACTTTCTCAAGGCCCTGCCTGAAAGCGTGCCCGTCACCATCATCGGCGTCGGCTCCAACCTGATCGTCCGCGACGGCGGGGTTGAGGGCGTGGTCATCCGTCTGGCCGGACGCGCCTTCGCCGCCATCACGACCGAGGGCGACACCGTCACGGCGGGCGCGGGCGCGCTGGATTCGATGGTGGCCAAGGCCTCGGCCAAGGCGGGCATCGCCGGGCTGGAGTTCTACGCCGGCATCCCCGGCACCATCGGCGGCGCCCTGACCATGAATGCGGGCTGCTATGGTTCTGAGACGAAGGACGTTCTGGTCTCGGCCTGGGGCCTGACCCGTCAGGGCGAGCGGATCGAGCTGGTGCTGGCCGACTTCGGCTACACCTACCGCCATTCCAACGCCCCGGCGGGCGTCATCTGGATGGAGGCGACCTATCGCGGCACGGCGGATGCGCCCGAGGCCGTCACGGCCCGCATCAATGAGATCACCAGCCGTCGCGAGACGACCCAGCCGATCCGTGAAAAAACCGGCGGCTCGACCTTCAAGAACCCCGAGGGGCAGTCCTCGTGGAAGCTGGTCGACGAGGCGGGCTGGCGCGGCAAGCTGCACGCGGAAACCGGGGGCGGGGCGAAGTTCAGCGAACTGCACTCCAACTTCATGATCAATCCGGGCGAAGCCACGGCCGCCGACATCGAAGGCCTGGGCGAAGCCGTCCGCGCCGATGTTCTGAAGAAGACGGGCGTCCAGCTGGACTGGGAAATCAAGCGCATCGGCCGGAAGTAATCCGCTTCCGGCGGTGTGCGCGGTCAGGCGGGACGCTTGCGCCCCGTCAGCCAGGCGACCACCCAGACGGCGAAACCGCCCAGCGACAGGGCCACGCCGACCCAACCGGTGGAGGTCCAGCCCCAACCGGCCGCCACGGCCATGCCGCCCAGCAGCGGGCCGATGGCGTTGGCGGTGTTGAAGGCCGAGTGGTTCAGGGCGGCGGCCAGGGTCTGGGCGTCGCCGGCCACGTCCATCAGGCGGGTCTGCAGGATCGAGCCCAGCCCGCCGCCGCCGCCGATCAGGAAGACCACGATCAGCATGGCCCACAGATGCGGGGCCGCGAAGGGATAGAGGGCCAGGGCCGCCGCGCTCCACAGCAGCAGGCCGCCCGCCGCCGTCATGCCGAACCGGTCGGCGGCCCAGGCGCCCAGCAGGTTGCCGCTCATCATGCCCAGTCCGAACATGGCGAAGACCCAGGGCAGGACCTCCGGCCCCACGTCGGTCACGGCGGTCAGGGTCGAGGCCAGGTAGGCGTAGACCGCGAACATGCCGCCGAAGCCGATGGCCCCGACGCCGAGGGTCAGCCAGACCTGCCCGCGCTTCAGGGCGCCCAGCTCACGCAGGGGGCTGGCGTCGGCATGGGCCGGATCACGCGGCGCGAACAGGGCCACCAGGGCCATGGTGATGACCGCCAGGACGCTGACGATGGCGAAGGTCCAGCGCCAGCCGAACGTGTGGCTGACGGCGGTGGCGACCGGCACGCCGATGACGGTGGCGACGGTCAGGCCCAGCAGGATGGTGGAGACGGCGCGCGTTCTCAGTCTGAGAGGCACCAGGGAGGCGGCGACCAGGGCGGCCACGCCGAAATAGGCGCCATGCGGAATGCCGCTGAGGAAGCGGAAGGCCAGCATCCATTCATAGGTCGGCGCCATTGCGCTGAGACCGTTTCCGATCGCAAACAGGGCCATGAAGCCGATCAGCAACAGCCACCGGGGCAGGCGGGCGCCCAGAACAGCCAGGATAGGCGCGCCGACAACGACGCCGGCGGCATAGGCGCTGATGACATGGCCGGCGGTGGGTTCATCGACGCCCAGACCCGCCGCGAAGTCGGGCAGGACGCTCATGGCCGCGAACTCGGTGACGCCGATGGCGAAACCGCCCATGGCCAGGGCCAGCAGAACCAAGGCCACCTTGCCGGGGGCGGCGACCGTGTCCAGCGCGGGCGAGGCGCAAAGGTCGTCGTCGATACAGGGAGCCGCGTCGGTGGGGGCCATGAACTATCGCAATGCAGCAAACTTAACGCTGCGTCGCAAAATAGGGCTTGAGGTCCTGACTTCAACCTTGGCCATGGGCGCCGGCCATCACACTTTGTGTGCGATGTCGCTCAGGCGTCGACCAATTCCGCGCGAATCCTGGGGTGCGATATCGACAGGCCCAGGCTCTGGGCGGCGTAAAGCTCCAGCAGCAGGCGATCATGCTCGTCGGCGACGGGCAACCAGCGGGCCATGACGGGGTTGCGGCGGATGGGGGGTGGGCTCGAGCGGCTGAGGCTGATCCGCGGGGCGCCGCCGCCGACGGGCCGGTGCATGTGCGCCGCCAGCGACAGGCGCAGCGACGGCGCCAGCATTCGCTCCTCCAGATGGGGCGGACTGCCGACGTGCACCGGTTCGCCTTCCTGATAGAGGACATAGACCGCGTCAGGCGTGGGCAATCGCGCTCGGGTCAACGGCTCCAGGGGCTGGCCCATCAGGCGGCGAAACAGATCCGGGACGTTCGCCAGCCTGAGTTCGTAATCGTGCTTGTCCGAACTCACCCGCCCTTGTTCTCGTAAACAGCCGTGATCGAGGCCTTGGCCAAGGTATGGAAGTGCAGGTTGAAGCCGAAGACGGCGCCGGAATTGTCCGCCGTAACCGGCAGATGGTCCGCGTCCACAGCGAAGACGGTGAAGATGTAGCGGTGAGGGCCGTGTCCAGCCGGCGGGGCGGCGCCGCCATAGCCGGGCTCGCCGAAGTCGGTGCGCCCCTCGACCGCGCCCGAAGGCAGGGCGGCGCCGGCGGCCAGGTCGGTCACATCGGCGGGAATATTGGCGACCGTCCAGTGCCAGAAGCCCGAGCCGGTCGGGGCGTCGGGATCGTAGCAGGTGATGGCGAAACTCTTCGTGCCTTCC
>JALAGW010000094.1 GCA_022712235.1 Brevundimonas sp.
CCGATTATTGGCCTCTGGCGGCGTTTTTAGGCCGCCTTGCCGCGACGGAACCCCGACGGTTCCACGTTACAGATACTTTATTTGCGTAACGGCCATGACCCGCTAAGCGGGACCGCTTGTTGTCGGGGAGACTGCGTCGCGTGTTCAAACGCCATTTTTTCATCATAGCGGCGGCGTGTCTGGTGGGGCTGATGGTCCTGGCGGCGGTCCTGAAGATCACCCTGGCGGACGACAAGGGCGGTGCGGGCGGTCCCGGTCGGGGCGGCCCCGGCGGGGGGCGCGGTCAGGCCGTGGCCGAGGCTGTCGCGACACCGCGTGAGTTCGCCGATCAGATTCGCGTCCTGGGCGTGGCCCGCAGCAAGCGTTCGGTCAACATCACCTCGAATACGACCGAGCTGATCACTCGCGTCATGTTCACCGACGGCCAACGGGTCGCGGCGGGCGCGCCGCTGGTGGAGCTGCAGGCGCGCGAGGAAGACGCCGACCTGATCCAGGCCCGCGCCCAACTGGCCCAGGCCCAGCGCGAATATGATCGCTACAAGATTCTGGCCGAACGCGGCGTGGCGCCGCGAGTCACCGCCGAGACTGCCGAGACGGCTCTGCAGACCGCCCGCGCCGCCGTCGCAGCATCGGAAGCCCGTCGCGGCGACCGCATCCTGCGCGCGCCCTTCGCCGGCGTCCTGGGGCTGACGACGGTGACGCCGGGCACCCTGATCTCGCCCGGATCAGTCATCACCACCCTGGACGACACCAGCGCCATCCGCGTCGATTTCCCTCTGCCGGAACGCTATCTGGGCGCGCTGCAGATCGGCACGCCGCTGAGCGCCAGCGCCGACGCCTATGCGGGCGAGACCTTCGACGGCCGCATCGCCCTGCTGGACACGCGCGTCAACGAACAGACCCGCGCCGTCATCGCCCGCGCCGAGTTCGCCAATCCCGGTAATCGCATCCGTCCCGGCATGATGATGCGCGTCGCCGTGCATCAGGGCCGCCGCCAGAGCCTGTCGGTGCCCGAGGCCGCCGTTCAGTATGAAGGACAGGGCGCCTTCGTCTATCGCATCGCGCGCGGCGAGAACGGCGCCACGGCCCAGCGCGTCGAGGTGCAGACCGGCGCCGTGGAGGGCGGCTTCGTCGAGATCCTGTCGGGTCTGGACAACAATGACCGGGTGGTCGCGTCGGGCCTCAACCGTATCCAGCCCGGCGCGCCTGTCACTGTCGGCGGCGCGCAGTCGAAGCGCGCGGTCAACTCGGCAGAGGCGGCGCGCCCATGATGCTGTCCGATGTTGCGGTCCGCCGTCCCGTCTTCGCGGCGGTCGGGGCCATCGTCCTGTGCGTCATCGGCCTGGCGGCCTTCTTCTTCCTGCCGGTTCGCGAACTGCCCGACGTCGATCCGCCGATCGTCTCGGTCAACCCCAGCTACGCCGGCGCTTCGGCCGAGGTGATCGAAAGCCGGATCACCGAGCCGATCGAGCAGCAGATCGCCGGCATCCAGGGCGTCGAGCGCATCAACTCGACCAGCCGCGACGGCCGCTCCAACGTCAACATCGAGTTCTCGCTGGACCGCAACATCGACGATGCGGCCAACGACGTGCGCGACCGCATCTCGCGCGTCGTCGGCCGTCTGCCGGATCAAGCCGACCCGCCTGAGGTGGCCAAGGCTGATTCCGACAGCCAGCCCATTCTCATCATGTTCCTGCGCTCCACGACGATGAACCGTCTGGAGCTGACCGATTACGCCGACCGCTATCTGGTGGATCGTTTCGCCACCGTGCCGGGCGTGGCCCAGGTGCAGATCTACGGCGAGCAGCGCTACGCCATGCGTATCTGGCTGGACGCCGCCGCCATGGCCGCGCGCGGCCTGACCGTCAACGACGTCGAGACGGCCTTGACCAACCAGAACGTCGAACTGCCCGCGGGCTCGCTGGAGTCGGCGCAGAAGGACTACACCGTTCGCGTGGCTCGCACCTATGCGCGGCCGGCCGACTTCGCCCAGTTGCCGATCGGCACGCGCGGTTCGGCCTCGACGGCGACGGGGGCGCAAAGCTCCGGCACGCTGGCGGCGGCGTCTACCGCCATGACCAATGGCGTGACCGGCGCCCTCGTGGGCAATGCCGCCTATGTCACGCGCCTGGGCGACATCGCCCGGATCGAAGAGGCCCCCGCCGAGGCGCGGCGCCTGTTCCGCGGCAACGGCATCGATCAGATCGGCCTGGCCGTCACCCGCCAGGCCCAGTCGAACGACCTGGCCATCTCCGACGGCGCGCGCGCCCTGATGGAACAGATCAAGCCGACCCTGCCGCCCGGCACGACGCTGGAAGTCGGGTCCGACAACTCGGTCTTCACCTCGCACGCCATCGACGAGGTCTGGATCACCATCGGCATTTCGATGGCTCTGGTGGCCTTGGTCAACTTCATCTTCCTGGGCAGCCTGCGGGCGGCGGTCATCCCCTCGGTGGTGGCGCCGATCTGTCTGCTGGCGACTTTCATCGTCCTGGCGCCCCTGGGCTTTTCGC
>JALAGW010000095.1 GCA_022712235.1 Brevundimonas sp.
GGCTCTTAACAGCCTGGTCGGCGCCAACGGCTTCATCGGCGGGGGCGGCGGCCGCATCGGCTCGGACGGCCTGTTCGGCTTCATCATCAATGCGGCCAAGTCGGACGAAGGCTCCAACCTGCTGCAGACCCCGTCGCTGATGACGCTGGACAATGAGGAGGCGACCATCCTGGTCGGGCAGGAGGTGCCGATCACGACCGGCGAGGCCCTGCTGGACGGCAACTCCAACCCCTTCCGCACGACCCAGCGTCAGGACATCGGGGTCAAGCTGATCGTCAAGCCGCAGATCAACGCCGGCGGCTCCATCACCCTGTTCCTGCGGCAGGAGGTGTCCAGCATCAACGGCGTCCTGACCAACAGCGCCTCGGATCTGGTGCTGAACAAGCGCGAGCTGGAGACGACCCTGGTCGTGGACGACGGAGAGATCGCCGTCGCCGGCGGCCTGCTGGATCAGAACGACCGCCTGTCGGTCGACAAGGTGCCGGGGCTGGGCGACGTCCCGGTGCTTGGCAACCTGTTCAAGTCCACCAGCCGCCAGCGCGGGCGCACCAATCTGATGGTCTTCATCCGCCCGACCATCATCCGCACGCCGGGCGACGCGCAACAGCTGAGCGCCGACCGCTGGGGCTATATGCGTGGCGAGCAACTGCGGTCGCAGCCGGGCGTCGAGCCCAGCCTGGACGAGATACTGCGCGACTATATGCGCACCCAGGCCCCGGTCGCGCCGCGCGCCATCGACAACCCGGCGCCGGGCGTGGCGGCGCCGGTCGGGGAGGTGACGATCAGCCCGCTGGCCCCCGCCGCCAACGCCGTCCCGCCGCAGGGCTGAAGGCCATGATCACCCTGGTCAATCCGACCCTGCCCTATGGGTTCGCCAAGCGGAACGGCGTCATCCTGCTGGACGCGGGCGACATCGCCGTGGTGGGTCTGCGCGACGGCGCGGACCCCCTGGCCCTGGTCGAGACGCGCCGGGCCCTGGGGCGGCCCCTGCAGGTCCAGTCGATGGATCAGGCCGAGTTCGACCGCCGCCTGTCCGACGTCTATGCGGGCGACCTGAGCGCGGACGAGCCGATGGACATGCCGTCGGGCCTCGACGGTCTGATCGAGGACCTGCCCGCCGCCGCCGACCTGCTGGACTCCTCCGACGACGCCCCGGTCATCCGCATGATCAACGGCGTCATCGCCGAGGCCGTGCGCGCGGGCGCCTCCGACATCCACCTGGAGCCCTATGAGAGCGCCCTGATCGTGCGGATGCGCGTCGACGGCGTCCTGCGCGAAGCCTTGAGCCTGAACCCGCGCATCACGCCGCTGCTGGTGTCGCGCATCAAGGTCATGGCCCGGCTCGACATCGCCGAGAAGCGCGTGCCGCAGGACGGGCGCATCCCCCTGGCCCTGGGCGGCAAGACCCTGGACGTGCGCGTCTCGACCCTGCCGTCTCGGGCGGGCGAGCGGGTGGTGCTGCGTATCCTCGACAAGGATCAGGCCGGTCTGTCGCTGGACCAGCTGGGCATGGACGCCGAGGCGCTGGAGGCCTTCCGAGGCGCCTTGCGCGAACCCAACGGCATCATCCTCGTCACCGGCCCGACCGGATCGGGCAAGACGACCAGCCTCTATGCCGGTCTGTCCCTGCTCAACGATGGCGCCCGCAACATCCTGACGGTCGAGGACCCGGTCGAATACGCCATCGACGGCGTCGGCCAGACCCAGGTCAATCCCAAGGTGGGCATGACCTTCGCGGCGGGCCTGCGCGCCATCCTGCGTCAGGACCCGGACGTGGTCATGGTCGGTGAAATCCGCGACGTGGAGACGGCGAGCGTCGCGGTTCAGGCCTCGCTGACCGGACATCTGGTCCTGTCTACCGTCCACACCAACGACGCCGCCGGGGCTGTGACGCGCCTGCGCGACATGGGTGTGGAGCCCTTCCTGCTGGCCTCGACCCTGCGGCTGATCGTGGCCCAGCGACTGGTGCGCCGCCTGTGCGGCGAGTGCCGTCAGTCGGAAGCCGCCGACGCCGCCACGGCTCGCCTGTGCGGCGTGAGCGAGGGCGCGACCGTCTGGCGGGCGCAGGGCTGCGGGTCCTGCAACCACACCGGCTATGTCGGCCGCGTCGGGGTTTATGAGACGCTGAAGGTCGACGACAAGGTTCGCCGCCTGATCGCCGCCGAGGCCGACGAGGAGGCCCTGATCGCCGCCGCCTTCCCCAACGGCGGAACCCTGTCGGACCGGGCGCGGGGCCTGGTGCTGGCGGGCGTGACCTCGGTCGAGGAGGCGGTGCGCGTCACGCGTCAGGAAACGCCCGAGGCCCATCCTTTGCCTGAGGCTGCGGCCTGATGCCCGCCTTCGACTACAGCGCCGTGGACGTCTCGGGCCGCACCGTCGCGGGCGTGCTGACTGCACCGGATGAGGCCGCCGCGAAGAAGACGCTGGAGCGCCGCCGCCTGATGCCTCTGTCGCTCAGCCGCGCCTCGGGCGCCGCCGCGACCAGTGAAAAGACCCCGCGCCGCAGCCGCAAGCTGTCGTCGCGGACCCTGGCCCTGACCACCCGCCAACTGGCCACCCTGATCACTGTCGCTCCGGTGGACGAGGCCCTGCGCACCCTGATGCTTCAGGCGGAACGTCCTGACGTGCGCGCCGTCCTGTCCGGCGTCCACGCGGGCGTGGTCGAGGGCCAGCGTCTGTCGGAGGCCATGGCCCGGCAGGGCGCGGCCTTTCCGCCCCTGTATCGCGCCACCGTCGCGGCGGGCGAGGCCTCGGGCGCGCTCGGCCCCATTCTGGAGCGTCTGGCCGAGGGGCTGGAGCGTGACCAGCAGGTGCGCGGCAAGGTGATCACCGCCCTGGTCTATCCCGCCGTCCTGGCCCTGGTGGCGCTGGGGGTGGTGACGGCCCTGATGGTCTTCGTCGTGCCCAAGGTGGTCGATCAGTTCGACATCATGAACCAGACCCTGCCCCTGCTGACTCGGGCGGTGATCGGGGTCTCGGACCTGATGCGGAACTGGGGCTGGCTGATCGCGCTCGTAGTCGCGGGCGGGATCGGCGGCTTTGTCGTCGGGATGCGGAGTCCCGGCTTCCGGCTGGCGGTGGATCGACGGGTTCTGCGCCTGCCCGTTGTCGGGCGGCTGACGCGCGACCTGCACGGGGCGCGGATGGCGCGCACCCTGTCGACCATGATCGCGGCGGGCCTGCCGGTGCTGGAGGGCCTGACCATCACCGCCCGCACCGTCTCCAACCGGGCCCTGCGCGCCTCGACCGAAATGATGGCCGACGCCGTGCGCGAGGGCGGGGGCCTGTCCGCCGCCATGCGCCGCGCCGACGTCTTCCCGCCCATCCTGGTGCACATGACCGCGTCCGGCGAGGCCAGCGGCCGGCTGGAGCCGATGATGGAGCGCGCCGCCGACTACCTGGAGCGCGAGTTCAGCGCCTTCACCGCGGTCATGCTCAGCTTCCTCGAGCCCGCGATCATCGTCGTCATGGGCGGCGTGGTCGCCCTGAACGTCCTGTCGATCCTTCTGCCCATCCTTCAGATCAACAC
>JALAGW010000096.1 GCA_022712235.1 Brevundimonas sp.
CGCCCCTGCGGGCAGGCGTTTAACCCCGCGGGACGGCGGGCGTTTCAAAGCCCCCTCAGAACGCCCGACTTCCAACCGCAATCAAGCCGCGGCCGCCTCCTCCAAAGCAACAGCCTGGCGCAAGGCGATGCGCCCTCCGGGCGCCTGAGCCATCAGGCCGGCCAGGCTACGGAAATCGATAGGCTTGTTCAGATAGGCGTCGGCTCCGGCCGCCAGGCCTGCTTCGTGATCCTCGTGTCTGGCCGAGGCCGACAGGACGACGATAGGCGTGTCCTTATTGACGCCCCCTCCCTCTCGGATCACGCGAGTGGCGGTCAATCCGTCCATCACCGGCATGTTCACGTCCATGATGATCAGGTCGAACCGCTGGTTACGGGCCAGATCCACCGCCAATTCGCCATTCTCGGCCGTGCTGGTGCGATGTCCGGCCGAACCCATCCAGGCTTCCAGGATCATGCGATTGACCGGGTGGTCTTCAACCACCAGCACGTCCAGATGGTCGCCGCCCTCGACATCCGCGTCGACCGCTTCCGCTGCCTCGATGCGGCTCCATTCGACGACTTCGCCCTCGATCGACAGGGTAAAGGTCGAGCCCTCGCCCAGACGGGAGGTCACGGCGATCCCCCCGCCCATGATATGCGCCATGCGCTGGGCGATGGTCAGACCCAGGCCCGTTCCACCGAATTTGCGGGTCGAGGAATTGTCGACCTGGGTAAAGGGCTGGAAGAGCCGCTCCAGGTCCTCGCGCGAAATGCCCGAACCGCTGTCCGTGACCGAGAACTCGAAACCGACCCGTCGGTCCGAGATGCGGCGACCCCGCACCGTGTAGCGGATCTCGCCCTGGTCCGTGAACTTGACCGCGTTCGACAACAGGTTCTGCACAACTTGACACACCCGCAGCGGATCGCCGCGCACAACCGCCGGCAGCTCGCCTTCGAAGGACGAAATCAGCCTCAACCCCTTGGCCTCGGCCTGGGCCTCGAACGGCCCGGTGATCCGGCGATTCAGGTCGTCCACCTGCACATCGACGACGTCGAAGCTCATCTTGCCGGCTTCGATCTTGGTCATGTCGAGAATGTCGTTCAGCAGGCTCAGCAGATTGTCGCCCGAGTTGCGGATGATCGACAGATATTCTCGCTGTGTCCCTTCCAGTCGCGTCGCGCTCAGCAACTGCGCCGCGCCCAGCACCCCGTTCATCGGCGTGCGCAGTTCATGCGAAATGACTCCCAGGAAGTTGGACTTGGCCTCGTTGGCCGCATCCGCCTTGTCCCGCGCCGTCTCCAATTCCTCGATCAGATGGGCCTGGTGCTCCTGGAAGGCGCGAATGCGATCCTCGCGCAGCATGGTCATGGTCACCAGAACGAACAGGCTCGCCGCCGTGAACGGCACCAAGGCCACGAACGGCCAGAACAGCGGTCCCCCGATCAGGCTCACGGCGATGATGGCCGCCGCCAGGCCATAGGGCGATGAAATCATGATGGCCTGACGCGGCGAACTGCGCAGCTGGGCGAAGACCAGCACATAACCCGAGACCAGCAGGGCGATGGCCAGTTCATGCCCGAACGGCGACGGCGAATACCAGGCCAGCAGGGGCGCCAACGCCCAAACCGCCGTCGTCGCGGTCGCCACGGCGGGGAAAACCATCCCCCACCCCGCGCCGACCCGTTGGCTGACGCGCTTTTCGACCTCGCCGCGCAGGGCGCCCGCCGCCAGGGTGGCGGCGAACCAGAGCAGTCCGGGGACCATCCCGACCGTCGCCACTACGCCCACGGCCCAGCTGACGATGATCATATAGCGCAGGTAGTGGGTCTGCAGGATCGCCGTCAGCGCCTGCGCGGCTTCGCCGGGCGCCTGGCCGTCTAACCCCTTGATCCCGTCAGACCCTACCATTCGCTAGCCCCCGCCTTTGCAAATCAGTCGGGGCGAACGCTAGGTTGAAGGTTCTAAGACGAAGTGAATACGGCTTTGTACGTATCAAATTGACACGAACAGCCCTCACCCCGCCTCCGCCGCCGTCATGGCGCGCACCGCCAGGGCATGAACGGGGCCCGCCAGCTCATCCTTCAGGACCGCGTTGATCGCTCTTTGACGCGCCACCCGCCCCTGCCCTTCAAACGCATCGGACACGATCGTCAGCTGAAAATGGCTCTCGCCGCCGTCCTTGGCGTCCATGCCGCCTTCATGATGGTGACCGGCGTGCTTCCAGCTGTCGTCCTCAAGCTCAATTCGATGCGGCGCGAAGGCCGCCGTCAGTTTTTCGCGGATAAGCGCCGCCACGGGGCCATCAGACATCGGTCGTTCCTTGAAGCTGTCCAATTCGAGCTTACACTGGGGCCGATGTCCGCGTCATTTGAATACAAGCCCCGCTTCACCGACATCCGCGTGAAGCCGCCCAAGCCCGACGAGGAAAAGGCCGAAGCCGACGTCCTCCATCGGAAGCCGGGCGAGAAGACGTGCGAGTGGCCGGACTGCTCGCGGCCAGCGACGGCCAAGGCGCCGAAGTCGCGCGAGCAACTGGCCGACTTCTATGAATTCTGCCAGGCGCACGCCGGCCAGTACAACAAGGGCTGGAACTTCTACGCCGGCATGAGCGAGGGCCAGATCCGCGCGGCCCAGGAAAACGAGGCCATGACCGGCGGCCGACCGACCTGGGAGATGAAGGCCGGCAAGAACACGCGCGAGGCCGCCGCCTTCGCCGCCAAGATGGGCACGGCCAACACCGAAGGCGTGGGCTCCTGGCGCGACAGCTTCGGCCTGTTCGGTCGCCGCACCCAGGACCAGGCCGGCCCGGCCGCCGCCGAGGTCCATCGCATCGGCAAGATCGAACTGTCGGCCCTGACCGACCTCGGCCTCAAGCCCGGCGCGGACAAGACCGCGATCAAGGCCCGCTATCACGAGATGCTCAAGCGCTTCCACCCCGACACCAACGGGGGCGATCGGGGTGCGGAGGCCAAGCTTCAGAGCGTCATCAAGGCCTGGAAAGTCTTGAAGAAGGCCGGGCACGCCTGAGGGTTCGCAGCAGACCGCCCGGCTTCAGCGGTCCGTCGATGCGCGTGACGCTCTCGCCCGCCCCGTCCCAGATTTCGGCATAGGCGCTGCGCGCGTCGTCCAGCATCATGCGCCGCGTCTCGCTGACGGCTTCAGGCCAACTGTCCGCATCCAGAGCATACATGTTCGGCGTGCCTTCGGGCGCGTCATAGACATAGCAAAAGAACTGCGCGTGCGTCTGCATGGCCTCTTCCCCGACGGAAGTGATGGCCAAATTGTTAACACGCGCCTTGCGGATTACACGAATCACAGAACCGTTGTTTCTGAACGACTGAGCCCCATATGCGAGTCCTTCGATCCACAAAGGAGTCGCCTCATGGAAGTCCTGTATCGCGCCCACGCCACCGCCTCGGGAGGCGGCCGCGACGAAGGCCGCTCCGCCACCGACGACGGCAAGATCGACGTGCGCCTGTCCGTCCCGACCGAGATGGGCGGCAAGGGCGGCGACGGCACAAACCCCGAGCAGCTTTTCGCCACCGGCTACGCCGCCTGCTACCTGGGCGCCCTGCGTCTGGTCTCGGGCAAGGCGGGCACGCCGGTCGGCCCTGAGACCAAGGTCGCGGCCGGCGTCGGCTTCGGCAAGAACACGCGCGGCGAAGGCTTCAATCTGGATGTGACCCTGCACGTCACCGACCACGGCCTCGATCAGGCGGTGATCGACGACCTGATCCACAAGGCGCACCAGGTCTGCCCCTATTCCAACGCCACGCGCGGCAATGTCGACGTGGCGTTGAGCGCCGGCTGAGCCTGCGGCCATGAGCGCCGCGCCCCAGGTCCTGATCGTCGGCGCCGGTCCCACGGGACTGGCGGCGGCCCTCTTCCTGTCGCGACGCGGCGTGGCCGTTCGTCTCATCGACGCCGCCGAAACGCCGACCGCCACCTCCAAGGCGCTCGGCGTCAATCCGCGCACCCTCGACCTGCTGGAACCGACCGGCGTCGCTGCCAGCATCCTGGCCGAGGCTCAGACTGTCGCGCGCCTGCATATCCACCGGCACGGTCAGACGCTTGCCCTCATTCATTTAGACGAACTCGACGTCGGCGCGCGCTTCCCCCTCGCCATCCTGCCACAGGCCCGCACCGAAGCCCTGTTGACCGAGGCCCTCGCCGCGCGCGGCGTCGCGGTCGAGCGCGGTCTGGCTCTGATCGCCGTGACGCAGGACGCCGACGCCGTCACCGCCGTCCTGTCCTCGGGCGAGCAGACCCGCACGCCCCTGCTGTTCGCCGCCGACGGCGCCCATTCCACCGCGCGCAAGGCGCTAGGTCTCGACTTCCCCGGCGACGCCTGGGCCGAGCCCTGGCAACTGATCGACGTCGAACTGGACGGCCCGCCCGCCGACGAGGCCTGGATCGACTTCCGCGACGACGCCGTCCTCGTCTGCCTGCCCTATTCCGGCGCGCGGTTCCGCCTGATCGGCTTCGGCCCGCCCCTGCTGGACACCTTGCCCGAGGGCTGGCGCGCGGGACCCGTGCTGTGGCGCTCGGACTTTCACATCTCGCACCGCATGGCCTCGGCCATGAGCGTGGGTCGCGTCGCCCTGGGCGGAGACGCCGCCCACATACACTCCCCCATCGGCGCGCGCGGCATGAACCTGGGCATAGAGGACGCCTACATCTTCGCCGACTGCGCCGCCGACTTCCTCAGCAGCCAGCCTGAGCGAATCGAGGACTACGACCGCCTGCGCCGCCCGGTGGACAAGGCCGTGGTGCGCCGCGTCCGCGCCCTGACCGGTTTCGTTCGCAACACCGGCGCCGGGGCCGATCTGGCCCGCCGCGCCGCCATTCCTGTGGTCTCCCGCCTGCCCTTCCTGATCGAACGCGTCGCGCGGATCGGTCTGGGTCTCGACCACCCGGTCGTGCTGCGCTAATCGCTCTGACATGACCTCCCCCCTCGACGCCTCGCCCGATCCCCTGGTCACGCTGGAGCCGCACCGCAAGGTGACGGTTAGGGAGGCGTTCGGCGTCGATTCCGACATGGTCGTGCCCGCCTTCGACACGCGCGACAGCCATGTGCCCGAGATCGACGAGAGCTATCGCTTCGACCCGCAGACGACCTTGGCCATCTGCGCCGGCTTCGCCTTCGACCGCCGCGTCATGGTTCAGGGCTATCACGGCACCGGCAAGTCGACCCACATCGAACAGGTCGCCGCCCGCCTGAACTGGCCGCTGGTCCGTGTGAACCTGGACAGCCACATCAGCCGCATCGATCTGGTCGGCAAGGACGCCATCGTCCTGAAGGACGGCAAGCAGATCACCGAGTTCCGCGAGGGCATCCTGCCCTGGTCGCTGCAACGCCCGGTCGCCCTGGTCTTCGACGAATACGACGCGGGCCGTCCCGACGTCATGTTCGTGATCCAGCGCGTGCTGGAGGCGCAAGGGCGCCTGACCCTGCTGGACCAGAACCGCGTCATCCGTCCGAACCGCTGGTTCCGCCTGTTCTCGACCACCAACACCATCGGTCTGGGCGACACCTCGGGCCTCTATCACGGCACCCAGCAGATCAACCAGGGTCAGATGGACCGCTGGAACATCGTCACGACACTGAACTACCTCGACCACGACGTCGAAGCCGAGATCGTCGCCGCCAAGATCCCCGAGTGGAACGACGCCGACGGCAAGCGCCGCATCGCCGCCATGGTCCGCGTCGCCGACATGACCCGCAACGCCTTCATGAACGGCGACATCTCCACCGTCATGTCGCCCCGCACGGTCATCACCTGGGCCCAGAACGCCATCATCTTCGGCGGCGACCTGGCCCTGTCCTTCCGCCTGACCTTCCTGAACAAGTGCGACGAGCTGGAACGCCCCACCATCGCCGAGTTCTACCAACGCGCCTTCGGCGAAGACCTGCCGGAAGCCGCCACGCGCGTGAAGATCGGCTGACCACAGGCTGCACCTTCCGGCGACGGAAAGACGCAGCCGTGTAACCGTCACATTAGCTTGACGGCGCTGTCGTCTGCGCCCGCTCTAAGCGGCTTCGAACCTATCGGAGTCGTCTTATGCGTCTGCAGCGCCGCCAACTGATCTCGACCGGGGCTGCGGCCTTCGCCTTCGCCGGCTTCGCCCGCAACGTCCACGCCCAAGGCGCGAGCGAAGAGACCTACGTCAATCAGGTCGAGGGCTATGGCCCGCTGAAGGCCGATCCCAATGGTCTGCTCGACCTGCCCGAGGGCTTTTCCTATCAGGTCATCTCCCAGAGCGGCGAGACCATGGACGACGGCCTGCTGGTCCCCGGTCAGCCCGACGGCATGGGCTGTTTCGCCCTGACGCCGACCATGGTGGCCCTGGTGCGCAACCACGAGCTGAAGGGGTCCAAGGCGCTTCATCGCAATCTGGGGCCGGGCGGCTTCCATCACGAACGCCTCGGTCAGCTGGACGCCTCCAGGGCCTATGACACCTACAAGGACGGCCGCCCCCTGCCCGGCGGCACGACCACCCTGGTCTATGATCTCGAAACCCGCCGGACGGTGCGTCAGCACCTGTCGCTGGCCGGCACCTCGACCAACTGCTGCGGCGGCCACACCCCGTGGGGCAGTTGGCTGACCTGCGAGGAAACGGTCGAGACCCCCGCCGACGCCGACGTGACCAAGGCCCACGGCTGGGTCTTCGAGGTGCCCGCCGACGCCACCGGTCTGGTCGATCCCGTGCCGCTCAAGGCCATGGGCCGCTTCGACCACGAGGCCGTCTGCATCGACCCGCGCACCGGCATCGCCTACCTGACCGAGGATCAGGGCGATGGTCTCTTCTACCGCTTCATCCCGACGGTTCCCGGCCAGCTGGCGCGCGGCGGACGCCTTCAGGCCATGGCCTTCAAGGGGCAAGCAAGCGCCGACAGCTCCAACCACGACGCCCGCGCCTGGTCGGTCAACGACTGGCGCGAGGTCGAATGGATCGACATGGACGATGTCGAGGACCCCGCGGGCGACCTGCGCATGCGCGGCCATGCCGCCGGCGCCGTGAAGGTGGCGCGCGGCGAAGGCGTCTTCTGGGGCGAGAACGAGCTCTATCTGACCGCCACCTCGGGCGGGCCGCTGCGCCGGGGCCAGATCCTGCGCTACGTCCCCTCGCCCGACGAAGGCGGCGCGGACGAGGCCCGCAACCCCGGCCGCATCCAGTTGTTCGTCGAAAGCACGGACCTGCGCACCATGAATATGGGCGACAACCTGTGCATCGCGCCCTGGGGCCACCTGATCGTCTGCGAGGACAACTATTCGGACGAGGTGCGCAACCACATCAAGGGCGTGACGCCCGACGGCCGCCTCTACACCATCGCCCGCAACGTCTTCACCGGGAACTCGGAGTTCGCCGGGGCCGTGTTCTCGCCGGACGGCAGCGTCCTGTTCGTGAACATCATGTACCCCGGCCTGACCTTCGCGATCAG
>JALAGW010000097.1 GCA_022712235.1 Brevundimonas sp.
ATCATCGAGGACGGCCGCTTTCGGCCATCCATGTGCGGTCGTCCGGCGGCGGCACGCGCGAGGAGGCGGCGCGGGAGATCCCCGAGCGGATCAACTCCTCGCTGGAGCCGAACTTCATGGGGACCTTCCCCGCGCACGGCCTCTATGTCCGCCACGCCCGCAACATCACGGTCAAGGACACGACCTTCGAGGTCGAACAGGCGGACGCTCGCCCGGCTGTGGTGATGGACAGCGTCGAGGGCGCCGTCGTCGACGGCCTGCGCTCCAGCCTGGCGCCGCGCGCGGCGGTGCGGGCGGTGCGCAGCCGCGACATCCAGACGGGCGATATCAGCCGACTGAGCTGAAGGGCCTGGCCCCCAGGTCTTGAACGACATGACAACGACGCCCGACAAGGGCGCGAGGAGGATCCATGATGCGTCTTTCCCCCCCATCCCTGCGCGCGCGCCTGATCATCGGCGGCGCATTCTGGGCGCTGACGGCCGGCGCGGCCCTGGCGGCCGATGTGACGCCCCTGACCGAGGGCTGGCGTTTCACGCGCACCGACGCGACGGGCGCACAGGCGCCGCGTTTCGATGATCGAGCCTGGGGTTCGGTGGTCGTGCCCCATACCTATAACGCCGAGGATTCCGGCATTGGCGGCGCCAAGGCGCGCGGCGAGCCCGAGGGCGTCTATTATCGCGGCCCCGCCTGGTACCGTCTGACGCTGGACCAGGCGCCGCAGCCGGGCAAACGCTACTTCCTGCACTTCGGCGGGGCGACGCTGAAGGCCGAGGTCTATCTGAACGGTCGGTCGATCGGCACGCACGAGGGCGGATACGCCGCCTTCCGCTATGACGTGACGGACGCCCTGCGCAGCGGCGGCAATCTGCTGGCGGTCCGGGTCGATAACGCCAGGAACCCCCGCTACGCTCCGCTGAACGGCGACTTCAACATCTTCGGCGGCCTTTATCGCGAAGTGAAGCTGATCGAGACGCCCGACCTGCATATCGACCTGATGCAGCACGGCGGGCCGGGCCTGCACGTTCGCACGGACGCCCTGTCCCCCGGACAGGCCCAGATCAGTTCGCGGCTGTTTGTCCGCAATGACAGCCGTTCGGCCAAACGCTTTGAGGTGCTGACGCGCATCACGGACGTCGAGGGCGCGGTCGTGGCCGAGACGCGCACGCCGGCGACGCTGACGGCGGGACAGGGCCAGACGGTCGAGCAGAGCCTGACGCTGGCCAACCCCAGACTATGGACGGGCCGCGCCTCGCCCTATCTCTACAAGGCTGTGTCCGAGATCCTGGTGGACGGTCAGGCGATCGACAGCGCCGTGGTTCCGCTGGGCGTCCGCACCGTGGGATTGAGCGACCAGGGCGAATTCCTGCTCAACGGCCAGCCCTACGCCCTCTATGGGGCCAACATCCAGATGCCGACCCGCTTCGGCAAGGGCCCCATCGTCAGCGACGCTGAGATCGACGAGGACATGCAGATCATGTCCGACATGGGCGTCACCGCCCTGCGTCTGGCGCACATGCAGCACCCGCCGCGCGTCTATGAGACGGCGGATCGTCTGGGCCTGCTGCTGGTCACCGAGGTGCCGCTGATCGACGACATGGACCCGTCGGACCAGTTCCGCGAGAACCTGGTCCAGCAGATGCGCGAGCTGATCGCCCAGAACGCCTACCACCCCTCGGTCGGCCTGTGGGGCATCGGCAACGAACTGCGGACCTCGGGCGAGGCGGCCAACCGCCTGATGGCGGCCTTGCAGAGCACGGCCAAGGAGATGGACCCCACGCGGCCGACGACCTACGCCCACTGCTGCCTGGCGGACGACGACTCCATCGCCCAGCACAGCGACACCGTCTCCTATAACCGCTACTTCGGCTGGTACTGGACCGAGCCCAAGGACATCGGACCCTGGGCCGACGAACTGCACGCCCGGATGCCGCACCGCCCCATCGGCGTCAGTGAATACGGCGCGGGCGCCAGCATCCTGCATCAGGAAGACCCGGTGATGCGCCGCCCGGTGGCCGACGGCTACTGGCACCCCGAGCAGTGGCAGACCACCTTCCATGAGGTGCACTGGCGCGAGATGCGCCAGCGACCCTACCTGTGGTCTAACTTCATCTGGCTGGGGTTCGACTTCCCGTCGTTCAAGCGCAACGAGGGCGACCGTCCGGCCATCAACGACAAGGGCCTGGTCACCGAGGACCGGCAGACGCGCAAGGACGCCTACTACTGGTATCAGGCCAACTGGTCGGACGAGCCGATGCTGCACATCACCAGTCGCCGTGACGTGAACAAGCGGACGCAGCGGGTGAAGGTGAAGGTCTTCTCCAATCAGGATCAGGTGCGCTTGCGCCTGAACGGCGGCGACTGGGTCTCCGTCCCGGTCGAGGATCATGCGGCGCTTTGGGAAATCGACCTGGCGAGGGGCGAGAACCTGGTCGAGGCGACGGCCGAAGTCGGCGGCCGCGTGCTGAGCGACAGCGTGCGCTGGACCTATCGCACCACGCCCTGATCGTCCGCCTTCAATCTCCTGACCCTCAAGCCCTCCCGGTTTCGCTCGGGAGGGCTTCTTTTTGCGCGACGCCTACGAGAAACCCCTCCCGGCGGGGCCGGGAGGGGGCGTTCAGGACAGACGAAAACGAGGGCTCAGGCCCGGGACAGGAAGCGGTAGTCGCCCGAGCCGCCCTCCAGCACCAGGCGGTCGCCGTCCATGCCGCGCACGACGACGCCGTCGGTCTGGCTCAGGGGGCGGCCGTTCTCGCGCACGCTGTCGACGGAACGGGCGGGCAGGCGGACCTCGGCCCGGCTGTTGGTCGGCACGACCAGATGCAGGTCGAAGCCGCCGTCGGGCTTCAACTCCCAGTCGGTGGTGATCCGGCCCAGGATGCTGTCGTAGTCGCCGCCGCCGCGCGGGACGCGGGCGTCCAGAACGGGATCGAAGCGGAAGGTCAGGAAGCCGGCCTTGGTCGGCTCGATCCCGGCGATGCGTCGGAAGACGAAGCCCGTCACCGCGCCCAGGGCATAGTGGTTGAACGAGTTCATCGCCACGTCGCCGACGTCGCCGTTCCACCGCTCCCAGATGGTCGTCGCGTCCTTGCGGATCATATAGCCCCAGGACGGGAAGTCGGTCCGCAACAGCAGGTCATAGACCAAGCTGTCCTGACGATTGTCGGCCAGGGCGTCCAGGCTGTAGGGCGTGCCGAGGAAGCCGGTGGACAGCAGGGTGCCGCGCCGGCGGATGTCGGCGACCAGATGACCGGTCGAGGCGGCCCGCTGGCTGTCGGGCACGAGGCCGAAACGCAGGGCCAGAATGTAGCCGGCCTGCGAGCCGTTGCCCATCGAACCGTCCGGGCGGATGAACTCCTTCTGGAAGGCGGCGGTGATGCGGCGCGACAGATCGCGATAGCGCACGGCCTCGGGACGACGCGCGGACCCCAGGGCCATCTCGACCATGGCGTCGACCGAGTGTTTCCACATGGCGGTGGCGATCAGCGCCTTGGGCGTGGTCTCGTCGCCGGGATTGACGGCGTCCAGCGCCACCCAGTCGCCGAAGTCGTAACCGCGCTGGTTACGCCAGATCAGGTCGGAGTTGTGCTCCAGGATGAAGTCCAGGTAGCGGGTCATGGCCGCCCAGTTCTGATCCACCACGGCGGTGTCGCCGTACCGTTGCCAGGTCGTCCAGGGCAGGATGACCCCGCCGTCGGCCCAGCCAGGCGAGGCGCCGAGGCCCAGTTCCTGCCAGCCGGCGGGGGCGTAGTCCGGGAACTCGCCGCGCGGGCCCTGGGCGTCGCGCATGTCGCCGGCGAAACGCTCGGTGAAGGCAGCCACGTCCATGTTGAAGGCGGCGGCGTCCCAGAAGACATTGGCGTCGCCGGTCCAGCCCAAGCGCTCGTCGCGCTGCGGACAGTCGGTGGGCACGCCGAAGAAGTTGGACCTCTGGCTCCACAGGGTGTTGCGCCACAGGCCGTGGATGACCGGGTTGGCGACCCTCAGATGGCCCGTCTCGGTCAGGTTGGACGAGACGACGACGCCTTCGATGTCATCGACCGTGGGCGCGCGACCCATGGCTTCCTCGAAGCCTTCAACCTCGACATAGCGGAAGCCGAAATAGGTGAAGCGGGGCTCATAGGTCTCGCCCGCCGGATCGCCCTTCAGCGTATAGACGAGGGCGGCGCGGGCGGCGCGCAGGTTGGACTGATCGACGTGGCCGTCGGCCTGCAAGACCTCGGCGAATTTCAGCGTCACGGCCTGACCGGCGCGACCCTTCACCTTCAGCCGCGACCAGCCCGAGAAGTTCTGGCCGTAGTCGAGGATGTAGTGGGCGCCGACCTTGGTGATCGACCTGGCCTTCAGCGTCTCGATGCGGCGCAACGGCGGGCTGACCTGGGCCTTGAGGACGCAGGGCGGGGTCGGGGCGATGTCGACGGCGCGCCATCCGGCGGCGTCGAAGCCGGGCGCGGACCAGCCGGTCTTCTCGAGCCGGGCGTCATAGTCCTCGCCATAGTAGATCTCGCCCCTGGTGACCGGGGCTTCGGTCAGGCGCCAGCTATCGTCGGTGACGATGACTTCGCGCGCGCCGTCGGCGTAGGTGATCTCGAGCTGGGCGAAGAAGCGCAGGGGGGCGTCGCCGAAGGCGTAGCGGCCGGCCGGGGCGTGGTAGCTCCCGTACCAGCCGTCGCCGACCATGGCCCCGATGGCGTTGTCGCCGCTGGCGAGCAGTTCGGTGACGTCATGGACTTGATACAGCGCTGTCTTGCGGAAGTCGGTGCTCTCGGGGCTCAGCAGGGCGTCGCCGACGCGCTTGCCGTTGATCTGGGCCTCATAGACGCCCAGCGCCGTCGCATAGAGCCGGGCCTGGGCCACGGGCCGAGTCAGGCTGAAGCCCTTGCGCAACAGGAAGGCGCCATAGCCGGGCCAAGCCTGGGGCTGGTTCTTCGACACCTCGGCCGTCGCCCAGCGCGCATCGCTGAAGCCGGGCTGCTCCCAACCCCTGGAGGCGTGCAATGCCGTCTTCATGCCGCGCGAGGTGATGCGCACGACACGTCCGCCGCCCAGATCGGCGCGGATCATGGCGGCCGCCGCGATCTCGAAGAACTTGGGCTCGTTGAAGGCGGAGGGGTCCTTGACGCGGAAGGCCACGACATGGCGACCGGCGCCCAACCGGTGGCGCGTCTCGGCGATGGGAGCCACGCCAAACGAGATGGAGGGATGGTGCGGCCGCTCCAGCGTCTTGCCGTTCAGCCAGATCTCGGCGTCGAAATTGGCGATGGAAAACAGGGTGACGTCCGCCGCCGAGGGCAGGTTGAAGGCCAGACGGAAATAGCGGTCCGACTTGTCGGCGGGCCGGTCGCCGCGCATCCACAGCAGACCCGCCTGACGGTCGGCGCGGGCCGTTTCGGTTTCCGCGGCGATCCATTTGGCGCGCCAGTCGGCGGGCTGGAGCAGGCCCATTTCAAAGCGTGAGCTGGCGCTGGTCGCGCGCCGTCCCTTGTTGTCGCGGATCAGCACCCGCCACCAGACGATCTGGCGTGATTTCAGCGGACTGCCCAGCCAGGACACGTCCATGCTCTGGTCGGTCAGGACCTCGCCCGCGTGCCACAGGTCGGGCGTGCCGGCCTCCAGCAGTTCGCGCGTGCTGGCGGCCTGAATTTCGTAGCGGGTCTGCTTGACGTCGCGGTCGGGGCTCTGCAGCCGCCACGACAGGCGCACGGCCTGATCCTCCAGCCCGATGGGGGCGACGGCGGAGGACGCCTTCAGGTCGAGGATTTCCAGCGGCGGCGCCTGCAGGGCGCGGGCCGAGGCGGCGGGGGCGGCGGCGGCCAGACCGGCCAGGCCGGCGCCGCCCAGAAGCCCGCGACGCGAGACGGCGCTCATTGGGCTGCTCCGGCGACGGGACGCGGTCCGGCCGCATCCATGACGGCCTGGGCCTCGGCGGGCCAATCGCGCGCCGGGAAGAGGAAGTTGCCCTCGGCGACGTTGCCGATCTCGCGCAGCCAGCGACCGCCGGTGCGCATCGAGTTATGCCAGTTGCCGGTGGCGGTG
>JALAGW010000098.1 GCA_022712235.1 Brevundimonas sp.
GCTGGGAGGGCGGGGGTCGGGCAAGACTTTCGCCGGGGCCTTCTGGCTCAGCGAACTGGCGCGGCAGGACAATCTGAACCTGGCCCTGGTCGGACCGGCGCTGCACGACGTTCGCGAGGTCATGGTCGAGGGCGTGTCAGGGCTGAAGGCGCTGGGCGGCAAGGGTCATCGCCCGCGCTGGGAGGCAGGGCGACGAAGGCTGATCTGGCCGTCGGGGTCGGCGGCCTATGCGTTCTCAGCGGAGGACCCGGACAGTCTGCGCGGGCCGCAGTTTCATGCGGCCTGGGCGGATGAATTCTGCGCCTGGAGGAATATCGAGACGACGCTGTCGAACCTGAGATTCGGGTTGCGGCTGGGGGCGGACCCCAAGCTGGCGATCACCACGACGCCGCGGCCGATCCCGGCGCTGCGGCGGCTGCTGGCCGAGCCGGGCGTGGTGAAGGCGCGACTGGCCACGCAGGCCAATGCCGACAATCTGGCGCCGGGTTTTCTGGCCCATCTGAAGACGCTTTACGCCGGGACGCGGCTGGAGGCGCAGGAGATGGAGGGGCTGGTGGTCGAGGCCGACGGCGCCCTGTTCCGGGCCGAGGATCTGGCGCGGGCGCGGGGGCATCGCCCGGCGAAGTTCGAGCGGGTGGTGGTGGCGGTGGACCCGCCGGCCAGCGCCCACGGCGACGCCGGCGGGATCGTGGCGGCGGGGCGCAAGGACAGGGTCGGATACGTGCTGGCGGATCGTTCGGCGCGGGGGCTGTCGCCCGCCGGATGGGCGAAGCGGGTCGCGGAGACGGCGGCGGAGTTCGACGCCGATTTGGTGCTGGCCGAGGGCAACCAGGGCGGGGAGATGGTGCGGACCCTGCTGGGGCAGGCGGACTGTCCGGCGCAGGTGAAACTGGTCCACGCCAGCCGGTCGAAGAAGGCGCGGGCCGAGCCGGTGGCGGTCCTCTATGAGCAGGGGCGGGTGGTCCACTGCGGGGCCTTCCCGGCGCTGGAAGAAGAGATGATGGCGCTGGGCGGCGAGACGCCGGGGGGCAAGAGTCCCGACCGGGCGGACGCCCTCGTGTGGGCGCTGACCCACCTGCTGCTGGCCGGGAAGACGCAGCCGAGGCTGCGGGCGCTCTAGCGGTTTCCTTCTCTCGCTGCGGCAGGAAGTGGCGGGCGAAGCCGGACGGACGAGGGGCTCCTTGGAAGAGGCGAGTACGTCACCACCATCTGATCGCTCTTGCGGATCAGCAACACAAGGCTCGCTGCGGCGAGCCTTTTTCTATGGAGGCTCTATGAGCTGCGACAATGTTGAATGCATCCGCACAGCCGACACCTTGAGTGACCTTGCGGCGACTCCTTACACCGCATCCCAAGTCTTCTGCCAAAGTCGGACAGGAACTGACGATAGCTATGCCGGGGTTTTCGTATGGAAGTCCGGGGATCGGACGGCCAGTATCCTTGCAGATCCGCTTCAGGGCATTTGGGTCGCGCCAGCAACTGATCCTACGGGCTCAGCCGGGGCGTGGAGGCGCGTATTTGAGGGGGGCGACTAATCCAAAATGGTTCGGCGCCGGCCTTGGCGGCGACGATACGCTTGCATTTGGCGCGGCTGCCCTTCATTCGCCCGCGCTAGATACGATGGGTCCGCCCAACAATACGAGCACGGTTCCCCGTGCTGTCACCACCAGCGTGAGTGTCCCCGCCGGGAACTACACGCTGGCGTCGATGGTGGATGTGGGGAACAAGGCGGTTACGTGGGTCTTGAATCCTGGGGCTAAGATCACGGGGTCTGACTTCATTAACGGGCGGACGACCCGAGAGGGGCTGAAGGTTACACACGGCCACCCGTTCGGCGTACTGGATCACGCGGGGGGCTTCACAGCCACCATTGGCGGCGGATATTCAGACAAAGCTGCCCCCCTTGCCGGGGTCGCGAGCCCCGCTGCGCTGGCGGATTACCCCAACTACGATGCGGCTGCTCTAATAGGCGCGGCCTATTCTTACCCGGCTCTAGCTGACGTGGCATCCGCCGCCTATGGCGCCCTGACAGCAACCGTTCCGCTTCTGAGCGACGAGCAGAGACTGCGCCTTCGCCGGGGAATGATTATCGAAACCAAACACGTCCCAGCATTTATTGGTGTCGTGGATAGCTGGGTTCATACAGCGACTACGACTGTTCTTACCGTTAAGGACGGGTGGTACATTTACCGAAACTCGAGCGCGGGCACCCAGTTGCCAGCCAATAGTGTGGGCTTGCGTCTTAGTCCGGTGACGAAGATTTGGGGCTCTAATTTTGTTACCAACCTGACGAGCGGCGGCGCGGCCAAACAAGCCATCGGCTGTGAGATCAGCAACCGCAATCTGCGCTCCGACAGTGGGTATGACCCCGACGTGGACGGTGATCGGGTGTGGGGTTTTCTTGCCGCGTCTGTGGCTGAAGGAACGGCGGGCCACTTCAGCTCGCAGGCAGCCTTCATCGCCCGTGGTTGGTGGGGTTACGGCCTTGTCGCTGACAACCAAGACATCGGTTATTATTACAAGACGACTGGTGCCGCCAAGACCGCGATCAAGACACGCATGGCCTTCGGCGCGACCATTATGGACTGTGAGGACACAACTAACGGGAGGCGATACCGGATCACCGGTATGGGCGATACGGCGCATGGCGATCCTGCCGTGGTAGCCGGGTCGGGCCGTTCCATCCTGTTCCATACCTCCGGGCTCGGCGCACCTTATGACGCTCGTATCAACGCAACGGGCGGTTCGGCCTCTCCGGGCCAGGGCACGCTGGTCTTTAGCGCCGTCAATAACGTGTTTGGCGGTACGGTCAGGCCAACACAGGATAATGTCTTCGCCAGTGGTTCTGCGTCGTTCCGATGGTCCACGGTCTTCGCAGGCTCCGGAACAATTAATACGTCCGACGAGCGTCTGAAAACTGACATCGGATCAATTCCCAATGACTGGCTAGACGCTTGGGGGGACGTGGAGTGGCGGCGTTACAAATTCACTGATGCCGTTGAACAGAAAGGTGATGCGGCCCGTTGGCACATCGGCCTGATCGCGCAGCAGATTGAACGCGCGTTCGCTGCCCGAGGCCTCGACGCTTTCGAGATCGGCCTTCTCTGCAAGGATAGGGTGATGGAGAAGGTCACCGTGACCGTTGAGGAAAGCCGCGCCGTAATGGAGGACGTAGAGGTCGATTATCTTTCGCAAGAGATTGGGGAGAGCTGCATCGTGCAGCGCCGCGCGAAGCGCATTATCCAGCGGCAGAAACAGGTGAATCTTCCCATTGTAGACGAAGAAGGGGAGCCCGTCATGGAAGAGGTGCTTGATCCTGACGCCCCCCAAGGCGAAGATCGCCGGAGGATCATGGTTCCTATGGTTCGCGCCGTGCCCGTCATGGAGACGGTCTCTGTCGAGCGCGAAGTCGAGCGTGAAACCGATGGCTGGCGATACGGAGTTCGATACACGGAAGCCCTAGCGATGGAAGCTGAGTGGGTTCGCAGGGAGATGAAATCAAAGCCTGTTAGCTAGCGTTAGCGCAGCATTGGACTAATGGCTGGGGGGCACACTCCTTTGGGCGGTCTTCGGGCCGCCCTTCGCGTTTCTGGAGGGGCAAGAACGACGTCGCCATCCCTGATGAGCGAAGCGTCGAACCGGTTGCGACTTCGAGGCTGACGTCCTGTGCGCCCGTCCCTGCCAGGCTCGCCGTCGTGAAAACCCGCGTCCAGTTCTGACGGGCCACCTTCTCCCACAAGCGGAGAAGGGAGATGGAAATGGAGAACCACATGGATTGGCGACGACCGTTCGGTCGGCGGCGCGTTGCTGTGCCTGAAACCAAGGATAGCCGCACGGGGCCGTTGATCGCCCTGACATCGGCCGGCCGCCCCCGGTGGACGCCGCGGGATTACGCCCATCTGGCCGAGGAGGGGTTCGCCAAGAACGCCGTGGCCTATCGCTGCGTGCGGATGATCGCGGAGGCGGCGGCGTCGACGCCGCTGATGGTCATGGTCCGGGGCGTGCGGACGGCGGATCATCCGCTGGCGCGGCTGCTAGCCAAGCCCAATCCCGAGCAGTCGGGCGGGGAGCTGATGGAGGCGCTCTATGGCGCGCTGCAGACGGCGGGCAACGCCTATGTCGAGGCGACCGGGGACGCCGATGGCGACGGCGCGCCGGACGAGTTGTGGGCGCTGCGGCCCGACCGGGTGAAGGTGGTTCCTGGACGGGCGGGGTGGCCGGAAGCCTATGAGTATGCGGTCGGCGGACGGTCGGTGCGGATCGGGCGGCATGGCGACGGCTGGTCGCCGGTCATGCACCTGAAGCTGTTTCACCCGACGGACGACCATTACGGATTTTCGCCGCTGGAGGCGGCGGCCTTCGCCATCGACGTGCACAACGCCTCGGGGGCCTGGAACAAGGCGCTGCTGGACAATGCGGCGCGGCCGTCGGGGGCGCTGGTCTATGGGGCGAAGGACGGCGAGCGGCTGACGGGCGAGCAGTTCGAGGCGCTGAAGGCGGAGCTGGGCGAGGCCCATGCGGGGGCGCGCAACGCAGGGCGGCCGCTGTTGCTGGAAGGCGGGCTGGACTGGAAGCCGATGAGCCTGACGCCGCACGACATGGACTTCATCGCCGGCAAGCACGCGGCGGCGCGGGAGATCGCCCTGGCCTTCGGCGTGCCGCCGCAGCTGCTGGGGATACCGGGGGATGCGACCTACGCCAACTATCGCGAGGCCAATGCGGCCTTCTGGCGGGCGACGGTGA